>JBAUOG010000050.1:0-9726 GCA_049579625.1 Bryobacteraceae bacterium | reverse complement strand
GCACCAAGATCACCGTTGAATTGAGCAGGCGCGAGGGCGCTCTATTCAATGAACTGATAGCTGACGAAGGCTACCCGCTTGCTGTCGGGCGACCACGAAGGTGAGTCGATGCTTCCCCGACCGCCTACCAGTTTTGCCAGCGTCTTCACTTCCCGGTCTGCTGCCAGCGACCACCATAGAAGTGTGACGTCCTTGTTCTCGGGATAGCTCTTGTCTTCTCGCGGATAGCCCAGAAAGACCAGCTGCTTCCCGTCAGGCGACAAGTGTGGAAATGCTTTATCCCACTCATCATCCGGGGTCACTTGTTCTGCCTCGCCCCCATCGATCCGCATGCGCCAGATCTGCATCGAGCCACTGCGATCGGAACTGAAGTAGATAAACTTGCCGTCCGGCGAGAACTCGGGTCCATCGTTACGCTCGCCAGTTTTCGTAATTTGCGTCGCTTTCCCGCCTACCGCCGGGATCGTATACACATCCAGCCTCCCGTTCGTTCCACTGCTGAAGGCAATAGTGTTCCCATCCGCTGACCACCCGTGAAAGAACGAAGGCGGCTGCGACGCCAGTCGTTTCGACTGGCCTCCGCCCGCAGGCACAATATAGATCGCCGACTGACCATGGCCCGACGACTCCGCGCTGACGGCCAATAAAGTGCCATCAGGCGAAATGCCATGATTGCTGCTACAGCCGGTCAACCCGGTCGGAACGATTTCTGCTTTCCCTCCTCCGACGGCAACTCGCTGAATGCCGCCGTTGCTATTGAAGAGCAGCGTCTTTCCGTCCGGGCTCCAGTTTGGCGACTCAATCACGTCTTGCGAGACGTACGTTGCGCGGGCGTCTGTGGACGCGACGGCGATTGTTTCGAGAGTGCTGTACCGTGTGGGTGTTGGAGCGGCCTGGCTGGCGTTGGTGATTTCGACGTTCGAGAACGATGCCTTCTGTACTGCGTCCTTGTTATGTGCGCAAACGCCAATTCCGACGTAGTAGTCACCTGTTAGCGGAACCAGGGTTGAGCCGCCCGCAAATTGGAGCGGTTCGCCTGCTGACGCCGTCCACAGATAAAAGCGATCGCCGCGCTTCATCAACCGAAGGCGCGTGGGTCCGGAGACGTTGGCCTGAACCTCGTGGGTTGTTGCTCGCCTGGAGTTGCGGAACTGGAGTGAAGTCAAGCCGTCGCCGTGCAGCGCTGCGTCCGCATACGGCGCATCGGCATCGAGGCTTTGGCGGATCATCAGGACGGCTTTGCGATGGTTGTCTCCGCCGGTACGAAGCAGTGAAATGTCGGCAGTTATGGTGACGTCGCCGGAGACCTTCTTCCATACGAACTGGAAGGCGTCGCTGGCGAACCACATGTTCTCACCGCTGCCCGTCACCGTGTAAGTTTTGGTCTGCGGATCGTATTCCGCCGATCCAGCGTGAAGAACCGTGCCAACGTCCCCGTTGCCTTCAAAGATGCCAAGGAACGACGCGCTGCCCGGCGGCAAATGTGCGTTCGCAATCGATGAGCTTGGTAGGTAGCTGGCAAGAAGAAGCGGGAGTAAGGCGGCAACAGTTCTCAGATTCGACACGCGGGGGCCCCTTCGGGTAGTCTATTCCACCACTCGCTCTGTGCGGCCTTAGCCTTGAGTCTTCCGATCCATCAATCGCGCGGCGCCCACCGACAATAGAAAAGCAGCATAGGCAAGCGACAGAATGATTTCGGCCATCACCAGCGACTTCGCCCAAACACTGGCCGGCGTGATGTCACCAAATCCCACCGTTGAGGCGGTGGTTACGCTGAAATAGAAGGCGTTAAAGAAGCTCAACGAAGCCGTCGGGCCGTTTACAAAAAAGGAGTGGCCGTCAAGGATTGAGACCATACGGTAGAGCACAGCGAATAGGTAGACCACCAACAAGTAGCCAATCCCCAAGTTGACCGCGATCCGTCGTTCTTTTCCGGCGATGCCGAATAGAGATCCATCCCAGCTCTGTAGCGTGTCTTTTCCAAGCAGGACATACATTGCACGGATCGCATATCCAAAGGTGAGGTAACCAGTCAGCCCTAATCCCACGACAAAGTCTCCGATGGCCGCCCAATCGGAGAAAGCCCGCGGCGGCCAGAGTGACACAGTTTCGTCTTGCAGCACAAAAATCGGGATGCTCACAAACAGTGCGGTGACGACAATGGCAAGCGCGGTGACCCATCGAGATGGGAGAGAGGGGTCAGGAGCGGATGAGTCTGTGATCGCCGCGTCCGGCATAAACGATTCTAGCCAATCGGCGCTGCGCCGCAAGCCGCGTCCTCGTGCAGTATACGTCGAGTGAATGTCACTGAGTAGGCGAACGGATCAGTCGATTCGATAGAGCGTCGCTAACTCGGTGGCCGCAATGGCTTGCATGTTCCAGTCTTCCGGATGATCACGAAACGCGTTCTGCATCCAGTCGTTTCCATTGATCAGGACGTAATGAATGCCGTTTGCCTTCAGCGCCGCCGTTGCATCTTTCCGCAGATCGACTGGCGAATCCCAGGAGATACGGGGCAGGAGGAGTGTTTTGCGGCCGTCCTCGCTGATGACCTCGAGAGAGACTTGCGCCGGCCACGGCCCGCCTTCCAGAGTCGTCCACTCGCGATTATCGAGGATCACGTCAACGGAATCCAGTTTTTCGCCCTCGAGGAAATCAACGCTAATAAACATGCCAGGCCACAACGAGTCCCAGCTTCGCCAACGCGTGGCGAGGTTGCCGTCAAAGGCAGCTTCGACGTCCCACGGATTGGGAGAGGCGTTCAAGCGCCATTTCGGTGATCGAGGCAGGAGTTTTCCTTCGGACCGAAGTTCCACTTCGTCAACATTCCAGGCCATGCCCTGAGCGGCTGCGTTCTGTATGATGCGAATAGTCTGCAGGGGTTGGGACGGCATTGTGAACGAGAGCCGCATCCGGCGGTCCTGTGCTGAATGCCACTTGGAGAAAAAGAAATCTGCCATCCGTTCCCCGTACGCCGATCTCCAACAGACCACGATCGGGTGCGTCGTGTAGGACTGCGCAGCGCCACCGGTGAATGTGAGTACAGGCTCTCCTGCCGGCACCAATTCGTCGATCCGTTTGGCCATTATGTAATCGGGTTGAGACGCGAGATACTCGGCCTCGGGTCGAAGCCGCAGCGCTTCACTCCATGGGACAGGAGCGATCCGCCATTGCCACACCGGAGGGAAATGGGTATAGGCCATGAACGCCGGCCATGAAACAACCAGGTGAAGGACGGCGATGGCGCACAAGATGGCCTTTGCCCAGGGCATTTGGCTCAACACGAATCCGAGCGCCATTGCCGCCAAGGGAACCGCTGGAATGAGAAATCGCGGATCCTTGTTTCCCGCGTAGATGCTTCCGACGGCGAGCGCGGCCAGCACAAACACTCGTGATTGACGCCAAACCAACCCGACGAGACAGAGGGGCGCGAGAAGAAATAAAGTGCCGAAACTGTTGGGCGTTTTTGAGTTGCCAACGGTTAGGCTAATGGGTAAGTCGCTCCACTGTATGCCGTGATAGTAGGCCTGCGCTGCCGAGTAGGATCTTTCCATGGAAACGTGAAACCAGGGGTTAGGGAATAGCGCATTTCCGAAAAAAGCCAGCGGATTACCGAACCAGATCCAGTTCCGCACGGGATAAGGCCCGGCGATGAGCAACACGGCCAAGGCGGGGACTGTGACAGCGCCTGCCATCTTTGCCCATCCACTCTTCCGGGTTTCCCAAGCCACCATGAAGGCAACGAACAACGGTAGTGGGGCTGCGGTGTACTTGATGGCCAGAGCGAAGCCCGCCAGTAGGCAGCAGACGACGAGTGTGCCAAGGTTTCGATTCTGTCTCCATATTTGCAGCAGAAACAGGCTTGCGAAGACCACCGCCGCCAAGGCAACGTCGACATACGCGACAGTTCCGACGGTTCCGAAAATGGGGCTGGCAAACACGAGAATGGCGGCGAACGCGGTGGCGAAATAGCTCCATCCGAACCGGCGGCCGTAGAGCAACATCAAAAGGGGAAGATCGAACAGAAACCATAGGTGGATCAATGCCGCAGCGGAATGCCGCCCGATGGTGAAGGCGAACAGGAACAGCATCTCAATGCCTTGCGGCATGGCTGCGTACATGTCCACAAGCCGGTAGATGCGTCCGGCGTGGGTCCAAAGGTTGACGAATCCCAGGTGATATACGGTTCCGTCCGGGCTCATCTCGGGCGCGAGGGCCTGGCGAAAATAGAGTACGCCGTAAGAGAGCAGTGTTGCGAGGAGCATGGCCTTGACCGGCCACGTGACCGAGCCTGTGGAAGTCACGGCGAGGCCTCGAAACCACTTCCGCTGCTCAAACAGAAGCAATAAGGAAAGCACGGTGACTGTAACAAACGTAAGTTCGCTTATGGCGCCGAGTAAGCCCAGGATGAGTGTAAGTGTGCTCGTGATTGCACTGCCGACGACGTAACCGAGCGCAAGAGACTCGATCTTGTCGAGATCGCACCTCAGCGCGCGAAGCGTGGCAAGACCGAGCGACAAAGAGGTGACGGCGCAGCAGAAAAAGCCGAGCAGAATTAAGAAGAGCATTCGGGCCTGAGCGACGAGGTAAAGCTGAAGCGTTCTGGGAGGGCTGGCCTTAAACGTCCTGCTCCGAGACGGAGAGCGGCGAGTGCCTGGGCGCCCAGCCCCACAACCGGAATCGGTGTGGCAGACGGCAAACTCCTGGACGGCATTCCTGTGTCAGCGCGAGTGTGCATGCGGGCTTGCACCTATTATTGACCAGGCGTGCGCTGTACACTGCGAGGGGCTAGGCATATGATCGTCCCAGAGAGAAACGGGGATACTACAAAGCTCTTCCTGCCATGACAAAACTATTGACGCTGAGTCTCATCGCTATGTTCAGTGCTTCCGCCCAGCAATACACGCGCGGCATCGGCGTGTATCCGGGCGATCCGCAACAGTACTCCGGTCCCTCGATGCGGGTCGACGATAGCACTTATCGCAACCTCGCCCTGCACAGGCCGGCGTGGCATTCGAGTAGTTACGATTTCAATCTGACCGCCCAGTTGATCACGGACGGAATCAAGACAACGACGCCTCCAAGAACGGTGGTGGTATCCACCAGCGAGAAGAGCGCGCTTCCCAAGATCGGGCGTGAGTTGCCGCTCGATCGCAACCCGGCCACCAGTGTCGAAGTGGCAGGAAAGCGGGCATGGGTACAGATTGAGATACGGGGCGGGGAAGCCGCGCCCGCGCTGGACCGACTGGATGTGGATGCCTCGGGAGTGGCGAGAGAACCGGATATACAGGTGTGGGACTCCGTGATGGAGGGTTCCGACGACGGGACCTCGTGGAAGGAATTGGCACACGCGGAAGGCATGGCGCGACCCATGGGATTTGACGTGAAACCGTCCTTCCGCCTGGCAACTCCCGCGCACAAGCGCTTCTATCGGGTGGAGTTTCACTCGGGGCGAGCTCTGAAGTGGATCGTGAACGAGTTGGCTTTCTTCGATGGAACGCGGCGTTTCGACCTGGGTGGGCCGTACGATTTCACGAGTGCGTGGATGAGCGGAGGAACGGGCGAAGAGTGGGTGTACGTGGATCTGGGCGCGCCCTGCACTCTTGACCGGCTCGCGCTGTACTGGATTTCGCGAGCTGCCGAAGGTTCGCTGCAGGTGTCGAACGACGCCGTGAACTGGACCACCCTGCAGGCTTTGCCGCCCACTGCCGGAAAGATGGATGACATCCGCCTTGCTCAGCCGGCACACGGTCGATACGTGCGCGTGTTGATGACAAAGCCCGGCTCGCCCGGCGGTTACGCGCTCAGCGAGATGGAAGTGTGGGGCAGGGGAGGACCGGTGCCGCAGCCGAAGCCGTCTCCCGGCGTCCGTGCTGACGGCCGACTGGATCTGGCAGGCGGCGCATGGCGGCTGCAGCGGGATTCACTCGTCGTCGCCGATGGGGCGGCGCTCTCGAAGCTTGGTTTCAAAGACGACGATTGGATGATTGCCACTGTGCCGGGAACGGTGCTCGCTAGCTATTACAACGCCGGCGCTGTGCCCGACCCGAACTTCGGCGACAACCAGGCGATGATTTCCGACTCGTTTTTCTATGCGGATTTCTGGTATCGCAACGAGTTCACCGTGCCAGCCACGCTCGCCGGACGGCACATCTGGCTGAACTTCGATGGCATCAACTGGAAGGCCGACGTCTTTCTCAATGGCAGGGAACTTGGGCGGATTGAAGGGGCGTTCACGCGGGCTCGCTTCGATGTTACGGACCAAGTGCAGACTGGCAAGAAAAACGTCATCGCTGTTCGAGTTCTGAAGAATGCCACGCCGGGAAGCGTCAACGAGAAGACGGTGGAGACGACCGGCAAGAACGGCGGAGCACTGGGTGCCGATAATCCGACGTTCCACTCTTCCGTGGGCTGGGATTGGATCCCGACTATTCGCGGGCGCAACAGCGGCATTTGGAACGACGTCTGGTTGAGCGGTAGCGGGCCGGTGACGGTCGACGATCCATTCGTGAAAACCACCTTGCCCCTGCCGGATACAAGCAGCGCCGATGTGTCAGTAGATGTCACGCTTCACAATCACGATACGCGGCCAGTAAATGGAACCCTGCGTGGCCGCTTCGGCGATATGACCTTCGAACTAGCAGTGACGTTGGCGCCTTCCGAGGCCAAGAAGATCAACAGTGTGCTGCATCTTCAGAACCCGAAACTGTGGTGGCCCAATGGGTATGGCGAACCGAACCTCTACGACTTCGAAGCGAAGTTCGAAATAGGGGACGCCGTATCGGACACGAAATCGTTCAAGACCGGTGTTCGCCAGTTCACTTACAGCGAAGAAGGCGGTGCGTTGAAGATCTGGGTGAACGGCCGGCGCTTTGTTCCGCGCGGCGGCAATTGGGGATTTGGGGAATCGATGTTGCGCTATCGCGGACGCGAATTCGATGCGGCGGTGGGCTATCACCGCGACATGAACTTCACGATGATTCGGAACTGGGTTGGGCAGATGGGCGATGAAGCCTTCTATGATGCCTGCGACCGTAACGGCATCGTAGTATGGCAGGATTTTTGGCTGGCCAATCCGTGGGATGGTCCGGACCCCGACAACAACGTCATGTTCCTTCGCAATGTAGACGACTTTGTGCGAAGGATTCGCAACCATCCATCGGTCGGCTTATATTGCGGCCGCAATGAAGGCTATCCGCCGGAAGAGATTGAAACCGGCATCCGAAAGATACTGGCTGAATCGCACCCGGGCCTGTACTACATACCTAGTTCAGCCGACGACGGCGTGAGCGGTCACGGGCCGTATCAGGCGATGCCGACGAAATTCTACTTCACAAGCCGCGCTACGCCGAAGTTGCATAGCGAACTCGGCATGCCCAACATCGTTACGATTGAAAGCCTTAGGGCCATGATGCCCGAATCGGACTTGTGGCCGCAGGGCCGCATGTGGGGCTTGCACGATTTCCCGAACCAGGGCGCGCAGGCAGGTGAAAAGTTTCGCGAGCGTATTGCGGCCAGCTACGGCGCCGCTGACAACGTGGCGGATTGGGTGGAACTCGCGCAGTTCGTGAATTACGACGGCTATCGCGCGATGTTCGAAGCGCAGAGCAAGAACCGCATGGGTCTGCTGATTTGGATGAGCCATCCCGCCTGGCCCTCGCTGACGTGGCAGACGTACGACTACTTCCTAGAACCAACCGGGGCGTACTTCGGAGCCAAGAAAGCATCCGAGCCCCTACACATCCAATGGAACCCGGCTACCGAAAGCGTTGAAGTGGTGAACTACAGCGGCGGCAACCACACGGGCCTGACAGCTCACGCGGAAATCCGCAATCTCGACGGAACGGTCCAGTGGGAGAAGACCGCTTCGATCGATAGTAGTGAAGACAGCGTTGAGGTACCTTTCAAAATGGATTACCCGGTTGCTGCCACACCTGTGCAATTCATACGCTTGCAGTTGAGCGAGGGCGACCGAGTTATTTCAACCAACTTCTACTTGCGTGGCGCAGACGGAAGTGAACAGTATCAAGCCATTCGTGAAATGCCGAAGGCAAAAGTGGAAGGAGCAACGCAGGTGGAGCGGAGGGGCGACCGCTGGCGACTGACGACCCGGTTGCATAATGTCTCGAGTTCCCCGGCGCTGATGGTGAAGGTGAAGGCCGTGCGCGGGACAACTGGGGACCGTATTCTGCCGGTGTTATACAGCGACAATTACGTGGCGCTGATGCCCGGCGAGCAACAAACCATCGTTGCGGATCTGGCTGATGTGGACACGCGCGGCGAGGCGCCTCGCATTGTGGTGGAGGGATTCAATCTGCAGCCGTGATGAGGCGGTGACTAGGCACGAGGCATACCGCTGTCTCGGCGCCACGGGAGCCTTTGGGCTTGGCAGATGAGGCTAGGGGACTGCAGATGCCTTCCCTCACATAAGAGCCTGACAGGACGTCGGGTTTGCGTGTTCTGGCGGTGAGGGTGGGATTCGAACCTTTAATTGGCAAATCGATACCGTAACTTATAGCAAATACGATGTCGCCTATGCCAACATTGCCACGTTTGCCGCGCACCGTTGCCCACCATTGCCCACGGGCGTTCCTCGACGAGAGGTCGACGCAAAGCCAAAGAGTAATCCGGCTGCGCTTTTAAATCCGCCTCAAGGCGGTGGCCCTGGTAACGGGCTGTAAGCCCCGTTCCGGCCAGAGGCCGGCAGGATGAGTCCCGCACCAGGCGGGCTTCAAGAAGTAGATGGACTCAACCATCCACTTCGAAGTCTTCGTCCTGGTCAACATTCTGCTCGGCGATGTATTTTGCGATGACCTCGTCTATCACCTTGCCCGAACTACAGCAGAAATAGCCGCGGGCCCACAGGTGTCTTCCCCAAAACTGCTTCTTCAGATGCGGAAACTCCAGCAGCAGGTGGTGCGCCGTTCGGCCTTTCAGCCACTTCATCAAGCGACTGATCGTCACTTGCGGAGGTAGTGAGATCAGCAGGTGTACCTGGTCCTTCGATACGTGCCCCTTCATGATCGACACCTCATGTTGGCCGCAGATGTCCCGGATCAGATCGCCAAGCCGCGTCGCCACCTGGCCTTGCAGCGCTGGTCTTCGGTACTTGGTGACCCACACCAGGTGCAGGTGGATTTCAAATACCCCGGTGTTAGTCATCCCCGAAGTTTACCTGGCGCGCACGCGCTGAAAGCCGTCGCCACCCGGATACTTTTTCGGCAAGGCCGAATCTTCTCAATCGAGCAAGCGCAACCAGCTACTCAGACTTGGTGGCGCCCTTGTAAACACGGTTCGAAGCCCTTTCCCTCTCCTGATGAACTCCTAAGATCCGTCTTCCGTAGGGACTCTTGCTGCCTAAAGCTGCGCCTCCCGACTGCGCCGTGCTTTCATCTTTTGTTCGCGGAAGGTTCCATCCTGAGGTACGTTTGTCCCACTTCATCAGACAGGCCGCCGATCCTGCTGTGCCTCTTGGACATCCCGCCGGTCATAAAATGTGACAGGGTGTTCATGCAATTGTCATGAGATCTCAGAGTTTTAAATCATCCTCACAATCCAGTCCCGGGCACTTATGACCATCCATCTGCCCGCCATCGGCGTCAGTTGCGCAGGGGCGACATCGGCCGCCCAATCCGCAGCCACACTCCCGGCACCATTGGGCAAACATACACATGGGTTATGTGCTCGAGGAGCGCATCTAGCAAACAGACCTGAGGGAGATCGTGT
>JBAUOG010000049.1:0-5672 GCA_049579625.1 Bryobacteraceae bacterium | reverse complement strand
GCGCTGCCGGACACAACCGCGAAACCAACGATGCCCGCCACCGCGATCCAGTTGTATTGCAGCTTCGCGGCTTCCTTGACGTAGTTAATCTCGGAGCGGGGCGAATCGTCCTGCGGCATCAAACACTCACTCTAACTTGGCCCTTTCCAGGCGCGCGCCGCAAGCAACCAAGTACATGCTCCTGCATTTCATGAAACTCCGCCGTCTGCCTGACGCTGGGATCGCGCGGACGCCCGAACGAAACCGGAAGGTCCTCCACAATGGTACCGGGTCGGGCGCTGAAGATGAAGATGCGGTCGGCCAGATAAATCGCTTCATCCACATCGTGCGTTACAAACAAAATCGTGCTGGCGGTTTCGTCCCAAACCTTAAGCAGAAGCTGCTGCATGTCACTGCGCGTCTGGGCATCCAGGGCCCCGAAGGGCTCGTCCATCAGGATCACCTGCGGTCGGTTGGCCAGCGTTCGGGCAATCGCCAGCCTCTGCTGCATTCCTCCCGAGAGCGTATCCGGATAAGACTTCTCGAAACCCGTTAGGCCGACCGCCTCGATCAGGTGGTCCACGATTTGCTGGCGTTCTGCGGCCGGCACGTTGTTGATCTTCGGACCGTAAGCGATGTTATCGGCCACGGTCAGCCAGGGAAACGAGGTGTACTTCTGAAAGACCATACCGCGATCGCGGCCCGGGCCGTGGACCGTTTTGCCATTCACCAGCACCTCGCCGCCGTCAGGCCGGTCGAGGCCCGCGATCATTCGCAGCAGCGTCGACTTTCCGCACCCCGAAGGACCAAGCAGCACACGGAATTCGCCCACATCCCGGCCTTCCGGCGAGAAGGCGTCTTCCACCTCGAAGCTCACCTTGTGCAACGCTTCGATCCGCGCTCCCTGCGCACTGACGAAGGTGCGGGATAGTTCACGAACACTGATCTTAATTTGATTCGGCATGGGCCGAGGCCTTTACCGGAGTGCCGGTGGCTACTGCGGCGACCGGCTCGGAGGCCGGACGCGACGCTCTGCGCCAAGGGAATAGCCGGCCTTCGATGAACGTCAGCAGGAAGCGGAACAGGAACGCGGCTATGCCGATCGCGATGATGCCCGCATATACCCGCTCGAAGTCGAGTACTTTCCGGGCGGCCTCAACCATGTAGCCCACCCCCTTGCGTGCATTCACCATTTCCGCCAGAATCACGTAGGTCCAGCCGATATCGTAGAGAATCCGGAATGAGCCGAAGATCGGCGGAAAAGACGCCCGGAACAACAGCCAAAGAATGTTGCGCCGCTTTGCGCCGAGTGTCCATGCCGTCTCCAGCAAACTGTCGTCGACCTTGTTGACTTCCTCAACCACCACCGCCAGCAGGTAGAAGAACATGCCGAACCAGAGGAACGCCACCTTCATCGACTCTTCCATTCCGAACAGCGCGATGAACGCCGGTAGAAATGCGGTGATTGGCATGGATCGCATGGGCGCAGCGACGGGGTTCACCAGATCGTGTACCCATCGGAAACTGCCCATGAGCAGGCCCAGCGGAATAGCCACCGCAGTGCACCAGAAGAACGCCTGCGCGATTCGCCACCAGCTCTGGATGACATTTCCGAGCAGGTCGTACTCCGTCCAAAGCCGCCCGAAGGCATGCATCACCCCGATGGGATTCGGCAGGGAAAACGGCGGCAGAAGGTCCCCGCGGGTGAGCACAAACCAGACGATGACAACCGTGCACCAAGCCGAGATTGCCAGAATCAGCCGGGTTCGCCGCGAAACCTCGCTTCGGATTTTGAGCAGGTCACGCATTAGGAGGTTGCTGACAAATGCCGTCGCCCCCGCTCTCTTCGCCGCCAAGTAACCAGCACTGAACCGCGCGCGTAAGCAAGCGGACCAACGGAGCCGCGACCGTAGCTCTCCGCCGCGGAGCGAGGGAGCGAACGCAAAGCTCCGGAAACTCGATCGCGACCGAGCGAAACTCTCCGGCTCTTTTCAGAGCCAACCGTGGCACAGCAATCCGCGCAGGCCTTCAGCCTGTGATGCTCGGAACGTAACTCACACATTCTCCCTCACCGTCGGGACTCGACAACTCGCTCCCAGCACGCACAAACGCTTCCGAGCCGCGACCGTTAGGGAGCGGTTTTTGGCCTTTTTCATCAGCGCATTCGAGGCGGAGCAGGAGCTCATGAGTGGATCCGGAGAGCGGCAAGGCAGGGTTAACCCGCCGTGTTCCGAAACACCTTTATGTCAGTCCGCCGATTCTTCTCTCTGCCTTCCGGCGTCGTGTTGTCGGAAATGGGACGGTCAGGGCCGTTGCCCACCGTGCGCATGCGTGCCGCGGGAAAGCCGTATTTATCGATAAGATACTTCTTCACCGTTTCGGCTCGCTCCCGTGAAAGTTCGACATTCAGCCCGCGGTTGCCTGTCGAATCGGTGTTGCCATCGATGTCGACCACCGTGTTCTCATACGCCTTCATAAAGGTACCGATCTCGTCCACCACGGCCCGCGAGTCGAGCCCCATCTGCGCTGATCCTGTTTCAAAGTAGATCGAGCGCCGCTGGGTCGCAAACGGCACCGCGCCCGCGGCCGGCTCCTTGTATTCGATCGGCGCCTCGGTAGAGGCGGACGAGAACTTGCCGCTCATGGGCTCAAGAAAACGCCGGTCGACGCTCGACTCCGGATCGTAATTGCGCTTGATGATGCGCTCCTCGCGGTACATCTCTTGCGCCATCTTGAAGATATTGTTGTAGTCGGAATCCGTGCCTCGCGTTCCAAAGAAAGCCTTGTTGTCGGCGTAGTCGGCGAGTTTAACGCCGCCCAGCATGGTCTTGGCGAGATCCTCGGGAATATTGAAATCCTTGATCGTACCGATCAACGTGTAGGCGCGGTTGGGTTGCGCCTTGATGAACTCCACTCCTTCGAGCCATCCCTCCGCCAGTTTCACCACGGTCTGCGGGCAGCGTGCCGCGAAGCGATCGCTGACCACCAGAATGTCGGCGATCAATCGGTTGGCAGTGCGCGTGTCGTAGATCTTCTTTGATCCGGGGCGCTTGGTGACGGCATCGCTCATGTCCGGGTCCCAAGCCACGGCAGCGTCGACCTTCTGCTGCGCGAACAATGTCGCGGGCTCAATGCCGTCCTTGGTGTGTACGGCCTTGGAGAAGATTTCCGTGCGCTGCTCAGTAGTCAGCCCCGAACTCTTCAGCCCGTTCCAGAGCAGGAAATGCGATGGCGTGTAAGGTGCGAACGCCACCGTTTTGCCGGCCAGGTCTTCGATGCTATTAATGCCCTGCTTGCCAATCACGCCATCCGCGCCGCGCGACCAATCCACCATGAAGAATGCGTGTGCGCCGAATCCCTTCTCCTGGAATTGCGCATAGTCCTTGGCCCAAACGTCCGCGGTAGTCAGCATTACGTCGACGTTGTCGGTCGCCAGTGCCGACGAGCCTTCGGTCCAGTCGTCGATGATTTTGAAGCTGACCTTCAGGCCTTTCTTGTCGTAGATCGAGCCCGCCACCGTGTCGAGCCCGCCATTGGCCACCAGGCCCGCGGCGCAACCGACCCAGATATTCACCCGCACCCGCGCGTTGTTACAAGCCGAGTCCGACGCCGAGGCCGGTATTACCAGGGGCTTGGAGGTGTCGACCGGTTCGGTCGCCGCCGCCTTGGCATGCGAGCCGAACAGCCCGCGCACGTTCACAATACCGTATCGATCGAGACTGTAGCCCACCAGCCCCAGTCCGATCAGGAAAATTAAAATCCATCCGCCCTTCTCAATTTTTACAGCCATAATTTTCGAGAGTTCAGTTCGCCATCCCCGGCTTCCGACCTCTTCTCCTCAGTTGTTATGTACCTTTTTCGGCTTCCCGCGCGCCAATCGTCTTCTGAGCCGCTTCCTGCGCAGCCTGCGGCGGCATCAAGCCCATTTCCACTTTGAACTGCTTCACCAGTTCGCCGGCCCGCAGTTGTTCCGCTTCTTCTTCGATCTTCACCTTTTGCTGATCCACGTTGCCCAGCGCCATCTCCATCCGGGCTTCATTCATCGCCGTGGATTCTTCGATTTTGCGCACCAACTCATCATTCGTGGCGCTGATGCCCGTAACTTCGAACTGCTCCATGACATCGGCAACTTTCTTCTGCCACTGCGAACGCCGGTAGTCGGCGATGGCGTTCAGCGCCTCATGGGTTTTTCGCTCTTTTTCATTCATGAACGCCTTTTTCACAGCCAATGCCTTGTCGAGCGCCGCATGGGCGGTCTCGAGCTGGCCTTGGGTCCGTGCCAGAGCGCTGCGAGTCTGTTCGAGTTGCACGGCGAAGCTGCCGGCCAGGTCATCTCGCCCGGCCTGTATGGCCGCCTTGACCTTAGCAGTTATATTGTTGACGTCGATTTTGTATTTTGCCTCCTCTCTTTCGAGTAAGGTGGCGTTCGCCTTGACCATCGCGATGCTTTCGTTCATCCGTGGAACCTGGTCATTCATATCGCGAATGTTCTGTTCCAGAATCAGTTCCGGGTTCTCGGCGACCGAGATGAAAAACCCGAAAAAAGAACGCATCATGCGTGAAAGCCGTTTAAACATAAGGGACTTCCCCTCCTTGCGGCTATTTCGCCCTACGATTTCGGGGCTGATGGCTGGTTTGGTACTTGGGCTCCGCGTGGCGCTGCCGCAACGGCGCCGGTCGTGATCGGATTGTCCACAACAAAATAGGATACGGATTCGGAGATTTTTTGTTCCTCTTGCTGCTTCTGCAGCCGCCAGGCATAAAAACGCTCTTTCTCCTTAGCAACTTGATCGTTGTTGGCCTGTATGCGCGCCTTGTGTTCCTCGACCAGCCGGTCAAGATCGGCCTGGATCTGGCCGTTGTCTCGTTCCTTGGACGCCTGCAAATCGTCCAGGGCCTTCTGTTGCACCCGCTCGAATCCATCCAGTGCGCGATCCCGCTTCACCGCGTCCTCGATGACTTCTTCGATCTTCACCCCGGCGGCATCCAGCGCCAGCAATATGGAATTCTTCTTCACCTCTGCCGGAAGCGTGCGAATGCGTTCGCTCTGCAGCATCTCGGAGATCTTGCCGATCGTATAGCCGTGCGCGGGCGGGTGAATCTCGGCCGCGGCATAGATCTCATCGAATCCGGCGGCAGCACTCACGGGACTTGTAAAAGCGGGTTCGGCTGCGACCGAAGACGCGATCTCCGCGACACTCTGTGCTGCGCTGCGAGACGGCCGCTCCGCGTCCTCACCAGCGGTGCCTGTTTCCGGAGGGTCGAGCGAGACAAACGCGTTGTACCAGCGTTTACTCATATGCGCCTCAATCGTCCGCCAGTCTATCACGCGCGCCGTTCAGACAACTGGCCCCGAATAGCAGCGCTGTCTCGCACACGAATTGCGGCACACGCAACAGCTTGGCCTCGAGAGACTCCAGCCCCGAAAAGGATGCCGAAGAAGCCCTTCGCCCCAGGGAGAAAACGCAGGTGTCGTGTAACCCATGCCGAACGATTCGAGATCGAGGCTTGAAACGGGGCCTACAGGTTCTTGATGTCCTCCACTAAGTTCTTAATGTCCTCCGCCTTTCGGCTGAGGTAGTACTCTTTGTAGCGACCCATCGCATAATCGGGCCATTCGCCCTTCATACCGGTCGGTTTGATGCTCGGATGCAGCATCCATCCGCCTTGCCACTCGCGCAACGGAGTGCGCT
>JBAUOG010000048.1:0-7869 GCA_049579625.1 Bryobacteraceae bacterium | reverse complement strand
ATCGAAGGGTGCCACATAAATCCTGGATTCGTCTTTCCCAGCCATTCCGTTGAAGGCGATCTGCGTCCCGTCCGGAGACCAGTGAGGATGCCTTGCCCGAAAAGGAGGCGACGTCAGCCGCAGTCGCTGGCTGCCATCGACCGCAGCGCGCCAAAGCGATTTGTCTCCGATCCAGTCGACCCACGCAACCCACTTCCCGTCTCTTGAGAACGCGAGTTCCCCCCCGGATAGCCCACTCAACGTGGGACTAAGTTGGCCGGATTTCAGATCGTAACGGAGAAACTCAAGGCGGGTCTCCTTGGGGGAACCAGCTATAAACAACCGCTTCCCGTCTGGGCTCGGAACCGGCCACTGCGAATCCGTGGGACCGTGGGTCAACTGGAACGGACCACGCCCTGCCCGCTGTAAGAATCCCACTTGCTCGCGGAGAGCCCACACATCGACGGTTCGCTTTTCATGCACCTCGAATACGAAGTATCTGCCATCTGGCGTCCAGTTGCCGCAGCAAACAACAGATGCCGACGGGTTCCATCCTGGGAGTAGGGGATAAGCCGGACCACCATTAACACGTGCCTCCCAAAGCGAGGCCGATTCGGGGTCCTGGGAGTCAGACTTGGGCGCCTGGGGGTCGATAGAGAAACGCAATCTGGTTCCATCGGGCGACCAGCGGACCCAAAAAGGATTACCGGCAAGCGTTGCCAGCGTTCGGTCTCCTGTCCCATCGCTGCGCGCGATGTGCAACTCGTGGCCCACGCCATAAACAACCTGTTGACCATCCGGCGACCAGGAGGCCGAGCCCCTCCGGGCAAGAAGACCGTTCAGTCGCTGCGCAGAGCCTCCCAGTATTGGCGATACCCAAAGCTCGCAAGGGCCGCCGGTAGGCAAGTCTTTGCACCATAACAACTCCGTTCGGTCCGGTGAAATGTCCTCCACTCCTGAGTCCGTCACTGCTATGGGCAAAGCGACTGACTCACCTCCCTTGGCTGATACCTGATAAGGCTCATAGACTAAGGCGGTGGAATTGAATATCAGCCGGGACCCATCTGTAAGCAGTGGCCAGGTCTTTGGCCGGCCGTCGTTGCTGATCTGCTCGGTGCCCGTGATTCGCGGCGGCGGCAACGGGCGGGTAAGCCAGAACGCGGCAGCACCCGCAGCGATGACCGCAGCCCCTGCGGCGAAAGCCCAGCGGGGGATGCGGCGCACCGGCCCAGCCGGGATATCGGAGGCCGACGCGATAGCAGGCTGCGCCTTGCTCGATTCCGTGTCCCGTTTCAGCCGCTTCAGGTCCGCGCGAACTTCGGCGGCGGACTGGCAGCGAACGTCGCGGTCTTTCTCCAGCGCTTTGTGAATGATTTCTTCCAACTTCGGAGGAGTGGCAGGATTAATGCGTACTGGCGGCATCGGTGCTCGATTCAAGATCGAATCAAACATCGCCTCCTTCGTCGCGCCCGGAAACGGAAGCACACCCGTGGACATCTCGTAGAGCACAGCCCCGAAGGAGAATAGATCGGTGCGGGCGTCTAGTACCTGGCCCCGAACCTGCTCCGGCGACATGTAGGCTACCGTGCCAACCGCAGTGCCGGGAGTGGTGAGGTTGGACTCTCCGCCTGCCTGCGCGCGGGCCTTCAAGGCACTCTCACTGGCAACTTCGGTTTCATCGTCTGCCCGGACTCCAGCCCGCAGGCGAAGCTTCGCCAAGCCGAAATCCAGAACCTTGGCCACGCCGCGGCTGGTGACGAAGATGTTTGCCGGCTTGATGTCCCGGTGAATGATGCCTGTGGCGTGGGCGATATCCAATGCGTCTGCAATCTGAATACCCAAGTCCAGGATTCGCTCCGTTTCGAGCGGCTTGCCCGCGATCAAGTGCTTCAGCGTTACGCCGTCCAGAAACTCCATCGCGATGAACGCGGTGCCTGCCTGCTCGCCGACGTCATAGACGGTGCAAATGTTTGGATGGTTGAGGGCGGAAGCGGCTTGCGCCTCGCGGCGAAAACGGCTCAACCACTGCGGGTCTGTGGCTACATGGTCAGGCAAAAACTTGAGAGCAACGAAACGATGCAGGCGGGTGTCTTCGGCCTTGTAGACCACGCCCATGCCGCCGCCGCCAATCTTCTCGATGACGCGGTAATGGGAAACCACGCTGCCGATGAGCCTTCCTTCACTGCCAGTGAGCAGCGATTGCTTTGCGACCTTTTTTCCCAGCGCCTCCAGTGCGGGAGACTCCATGAAATGCTCGGCTTGTTTCTCGCGGACCAGCAGCGACTCGACCTCAGCCCGAAGCAGTGCGTCGTCCGCGCACGAGTCTTCCAGGAACGCGACGCGGCGGCCCGCGTCGAGCTCCAACGCGCGGTGATACAGATCTTCCACTCGACGCCAGCGTTCAGGCTCCATGTCCATCCCCGTTGCTCATCTCGCGCAGGAGCCAGACCTTGGCCAGCCGCCAGTCGCGCACCACGGTTTCGGCGGAGACTCTTAATACTTCCGCCGTTTCTTCCGTACTCAATCCGCCAAAGAATTTCAGTTCGACAACCTTGCTCTTCCGTTCGTCGACTTCGGCCAACGACTTCAGGGCGTCATCCAGTTCCACCAGGTTCGGATCGGGTTCACTACATACCGTGGCTGCGTCGTCGAGGGACACCTGAGCCAAACCACCACCTCGCTTCTGGTAACCGCGCGAGCGGGCAAAATCGATCAGAATGCGCCGCATCAACTGCGCGGACACGGCGAAGAAATGCGCCCGATCCTGCCAGTTAACTCTGGCGCAGTCGACCAGGCGTAAGTAGACCTCGTTCACGAGCGCGGTTGTTTGCAGGGTATGCCCGGGTCGTTCCCCTGCCATGCAGCGCTGCGCGACTCGATGCAGTTGCTCATACACCATTGGCGTGAGCTTTTCCAGAGCATGCTCGTCGCCGGCCGTCCAGGCCTTCAGCAGCCGAGTGACTTCGTCACTCAACGGCGTCATCTAGGCCTCCGTAGCTTTGATTACACTCAGACGACCACCGGCTCATAGGCGCCGAGGGGTTACTCTCCCCGCGACGCTGGTATTCAACTTTTTCGCGAACCCGATGGCTACTTTGACCCGCAATTCGCGCCTTACTAGACAAGAGCCAGTTTAAGCGGACAAACCGTGTGCAATAGGCGGGATGAATGGGCATAGAGCCCTCTGAGCTGGGCATCAGCGCTCAGTTATCGCATCAGGATACTACTTTTACGCTGGAATTGCTCGACCGGAGGATATTTGATCATGAAACGTGCTCTCATACTGGCTCTGGTTCTTTCGGGCCTATGCTCGGTTGCTCAGGCAACGACTTACAGTGCGGTTGTCGTGTACGGAGACAGCCTTTCCGACAGTGGCAACCTCTACGCAGCGACCGGGCAGCCGGGAGCTCCTTACTATGACGGCCGCCGGTCCAACGGACCTGTCGCTGTCGAACAACTCGCAACCAACCTCGGAGCGCCCCTGGTGGATTATGCCTGGATCGGCGCAACCACCGGAATCGGCAACTATGGCGACGGAGGAACACCTACAAGTTTCGGCACCTATTCTCTTCCAGGCATGCAGACCGTGTTCGCAGCGACCAAATCGACACTGGGCCCCTACCTGAACGGCGGGCTCTTTATCGTGTGGGGCGGGCCGGATGACCTACTTTCCCCTTCGCCATTGGACACGACCCCGGCGGCAATCATTAACCGGGCTGTCAGTAACGAAGTGGGTCTCGTTACCAGCTTGGAATTGCTTGGCGCTCGACACATTCTGGTGCCAGGCATGCCGGATCTGGGACTGACTCCATACTTTCAGAGCCTGAGCCCTGCCGGGGCAGCCGAAGGGTCGGCCCTCTCCGCTGCCTTCAACGCCGAACTCAGCGCGGACCTTCCGGCCGGGGTCGCGTATTACGACACCGCATCGCTCATTCGCGCGATGGTCACCAACCCAGCGGCCTACGGTTTCACCGATGTGACGGATCCATGCTACAACGGCACAACCGTCTGCTCAAACCCGTCGCAATATCTGTTCTTTGATAGCTTCCATCCCACTACAGCTGCCGATGCATTCGCGGCGGAGGCATTTCAGTCGGCGCTTGCTCCGGAGCCGTCGACTTTCGTTCTGATCGCGAGCGGATTGATTCTGTGTGGGGCCATACGCAAACGAGTGTCCAGCCGCGGAAAAGCGGGCGTCCGCAGTGCCGATTGAACACACATCGCTTACAGGAGGAGAGACCATGCGTGCTTTTTGCTGTCTTGTTCTGGGATTGTTCGCCGTGAGCTCGTCTAGGGCGCAAGCCAGTGAATCTTTCGGACCCTACATCCCGACGGGCGAGGTTGTGGGCGCCATCGTGGGGGTGGCTGCTGTTGCGGTTGCGGGAGTCGGAGTCACTTACTACGTCCTCAACAAGGATGTTGCCGAGGGCTGTGTCGCCGAAGCGGACGGGAAAAAGACTCTCGTGGAGTCCAAGAAGAAAGTCTACTCGCTGCTGGACGGCGGCCCATCTCTGCCCGTGGGCGACCACGTGAGGCTGAAGGGCCACAAATCAGGCACTAAGTCAGCGCCATCGATCCAGGTGGAAAAAGTCTTGAAGGTATACGGGCCCTGCAAGCCGTAGGAGAACTGAAAGAGCTATGCCAGAGTAATAGCCGTCGGCATGTGGGATAACCCCGCCGACGACGCCAAGCAGATTGGGTGGGTCCGCGAATTCATAAGCGCGATGCAGCCGTTCAGCTACGGGGGCTTCTGCCCGAACTACGAGGCCGATACCGCTCCAGGTCGCGTCGTACTCGCGTTCGGAGCCGAAAAGTACGCGCGCCTTGCTGCTGCCAAACAAAAGTATGATCCGTCGAACGTCTTCCGCCTTAACCAGAACATCGTGCCAAGAGGGACTAGAGGAGACTCGAACATCCTTCGGACTGCCAGCGTTCAATCCAGCGACCATGCGTAATCAATTTCACCGAGACAGTCGATCGCGACCACGCCGACTTTTGAGCTAAAGTAGCCCTGATGACTTCGCGCCAATCAACTAGTGCGGTCGGCCTTTGCCTGGCTCTGCTTGCTTTGCTCTTCGCAGCCCGGGCCTCGGCGGCACAAGATGCTCCGAGTCCTCAGCACCGGGACGAGGCCGCGCTCGCCAGCCAGGCTAATGGCGTCCTTGCGTCATCGCAGACTACCCCGCCAGCGCTTGAACCGGGCCACGGCCAAGAGCCGCCCGCGACTGCTCGACCAGTACCGCAATTCGGAGCGCGTTTGATAAGGGAGGTCAAGCCGGAGTACACCCCCGAAGCCCGCGCCGCCGGCCTGCAAGGTTCGGTGGTCTTGTATCTGGAAATAAGTGCTTCCGGCGAAGTGGAGACAGCTCACGTGATTCAGACCTTAGGCCTGGGCCTGGATCAAAAAGCCATCGAGGCCGTGAAGCAACGGCGCTACCAGCCGGCGATTCTCGATGGAAAACCCGTCGAGGTCGAACAATCGGGCGAAGTGCGTTTCCTTCTGGACCCACCCACGCCGTGGCGGATTCATCGATCAGCTCTGAACGTAGATGTGGCCGAAGGCAAGAAAGTAAATCAGCTTTCAAAGCCGCTCTTAAAAGAGTATGTTAGTCCTGCCACCGAAGCGTGCCCCGCCGATGGCGGGTTCGTCATCGTGAGCTTGAAGATTGACGAGGATGGAATGCCCGGTCAGATTGCCCTCAAGCAGCCTGCGGTCGCAATGGCCGACGCAGCATTGAAGGCGATCCAATCCTGGAGATTCCAGCCTGGCTTTTTGAACGGGAAGCCAAGAGCGGCAAGCGCCAACATTGAGATGGAGTGCCGGGCTGCGACCGAAGTCGCTGCCGGGCCGGCCCCCTCAAGGAGCACCGCGCCTCCTGTTTTGCACGCGCCGTCAATTGTGAACAGGGTCGCCCCGGCATACTCGGAGGAGGCCCGCCGCGCCAAGATGCAAGGAACCGTAACCATTCTCGTGGTGGTGGACCCTTCGGGTCATGCCGTCAGCATGCGGGTGCTTCGCAAACTCGGGGCAGGCCTGGATGAGAAAGCCATGGAGGCCATTAACCAATGGCGTTTTAGGCCGGGCACACGCGACGGAAAGGCCGTGAGCACCGAGGCAAGGGTCGACGTTAGCTTTCGGTTGTTGTAGGGCGGAATGGGGTCAGCGACACACTTTCCCTGAGAGAGGTCGTATCGAAATGTGGCGGCTATTATCTGTGCTCGCCCTCTGCGGAATCTCGGCACTCGGCGCAGATGTGTGTCGCGGCCTCCCCGGCCCCCCGGAGGGGTCGGAGTTCCGCCTGGAAACGCTCCCCAAGCCATCACTTTCGACCCCTTTCCAGTTGAACGTGAAGCCAGGCGGGCCGGCTTTCCGCATCACGGTTCGTTCCCTCGCTTTGACCAACATTGGAGCCGCCATTCACGCGGGCGATATTGAGGTGGCACGCTGTCAGGACGGAAAGCGGCTACAGTCGCTGCCGATCATGGCGTGGCAACCAATCGATTTTGGCGCCAGCTTCCAGGTGGAGGATATCAACTTCGACGGATATCTCGATTTTTCAGTCATCACGGAGTACGCATCCAAGTATGCGAGCAGGTCGTACTGGGTCTACGATCCGGATTCCGGGCTCTTCGTCCAGAACGAGCTGACGCGGAAATTGAGTGAGAACTGTTTGGGTGCCGCGTGGCATGGCGGCTGTTACAAAGCGGATTCCATCAGCTTCGATTCAGAGAAGCGCGAGATCAGCACCCATTATTTTGCCGCTTCGGCGCGGGTGTGGGACGCGACCGGCGGAGCGAGCGCTGAGGGCTGTCCATGGAAAGGAGATCGTTACCGTGTCGAGAACAATCGACTGATCCTCGTTCACAAAGAGCAGATTACTGAAGGCGATGTACATGAACTAAGCTGCACCGTGACGGTTTCGGACCTCATCGCCGGTACCATGCAAGTTACAGATGTACGCCGCTGGCGATTTGATATTGCATCGAACAAAAACGCGGGAACAGGTCAAAAGGTAACTCCCGTGATCTCGTGGCCTAAGCCGGCCGACATCGGCTTCGGCCAAGCGCTAAGCAACAGACGGCTCAACGCCACCGCGAATGTGCCCGGCACGTTGGCGTATACGCCCCCGCCCGGAACTGTATTGCCGGTTGGAAATGGGCAGGCTCTTTCCGTCACGTTCACGCCGTCTGACACGACGCGCTACTCCGGCGCCTCACAAGGTACAACCATCAACGTGTCGCCCGGTACCACAACGGGCGTGATGATCATCATAAGCATCGTGTCCCACCGTGACGCAAACAACAATATCGTCGTTCAGTTGACTTTAGCGAATGCGGGTGACACCGCAGCCGCGAACTTCGTTCTCGCGGCCGCCAAAATTGGCTCGGTTTCCGGAACGCCGCTGCCGCAGCCTATCGGTACTATAGGGCCGAACTCTCTGGCGCAGGCCACCGTCACGGTGCGGGGTTCGGTAGGCGCGCCAGGGACCCGCAGTCAGTTTACGGCGACAGGCACTTATATCGGCCGCACGGCGGGGTATCCCGGCGGCACTGCGGGGTATGCCGGCGGGATTCGGCTCCCCTGACCGGGGACGACAAAAACATTCCAACGGCCGGGCCAATAGCCAATGGGAGATGAGAGAGACCGATGAACAAGCGTGCGAAAATTCTGGCAATCCTTTTGATGTGCGGGGCGACAGGATTATCTGGACAAACGACTGCCAGACGAATCCTGTATGACTTCCGGATCGATGGGATTCAAGGTTCAGTCGTACAGGATGGCTCCAAACTCGCGCCGGAGGTCCAGCGGCACGTTCTCTCGGCGCTGTTTCTGAAGTATCTGACTGCGGAAACTCAGTGCGACCCGGCCAACGAGGCGCGGCCCATGAG
>JBAUOG010000047.1:0-1939 GCA_049579625.1 Bryobacteraceae bacterium | reverse complement strand
CGCCAGGACCGTCCCGAAATTCCGTCCCAAATCCCGCAACGCTTCTGCCTCGGCGGCTGGCGCTTTCAGTCCGCGAATATCCACTTCGCGATTTGTCGCCAAGCCTGACAAGTGACCTACTCTTGGCGGATTACGCGCCACACGGAGAGTGCATCGCGCCGCTGGATTCCAACTGGCCATTCTCCGGATATCGGACCATACGGACGACGGACCGGCTGGATATTTGGCGCCAATTTCTGCGAGTTCCAGGGGCGTGTTATCCTTCGGCCATCCACTATGCCCCATGAGCCGGACGCTGACGTCGATTTTGTCCGCGACACCTCCGCGGAGGCTCTGTCGGTTTTTTATGAGATTCAGCGGAAGCGGTCTGTTGGGCAAAAACTGGTGGACGTTTTCGACCTCAGCGAAGGTTTGTTTGAAACGGTCAAGGCCGGTATCCGGCTTCGCTATCCGGAAGCGGATGAGCGCCAGGTATTCCTTCGCGCCGTGGCCAGCCGAGTACCGCGTGAGTTGATGATCCGCGCCTATGGCTGGGACCCTGCGATGCATGAGTAGCTTGCGCGAGGCCGCGGTCACGTTCTTCCAAACGCTGGACCGGCTTGGCATTATTTACGCCGTGGGAGGTAGCTTGGCAAGTTCGTTACATGGCGTCGCGCGCGCGACCCAGGATGTCGATGTCGTGATCGATCTACACGCCGATCAAATTAAGGACGTTTACCAAGCGCTTGCCCCCCAGTTTTATCTTGACGAGGGTGCCATGCTCGGAGCTGTTAGGCAGGAAATTCGTCTAGCGTGATTCACTTCGAATCGGGCCTCAAGATCGACTTATTCGTGGCTTCGCGGCACCCGCTTGGTTCCGATCAGTTGGCGCATCGCCAACTAGAAGCAACGGCGCTCTTCGGAGGCGAACCGATCGAAGTGAGCGTGATTTCGGCCGAGGATATTTTGCTTGCTAAGCTCCTTTGGTATCAGGAAGGCGGAAACGTTTCTGAAAGGCAGTGGGACGATCTTCTGAACTTGGTTCTCGTGCAAAGCGACCGGCTTGATCGTCAGTATCTCGGCGTGCAAGCCAAGCGTATCGGGGTGATCCATCTGCTTGTTCGTCTTTTGTCTTGAATTGGCAAAGGGACTTGCCCGAAAAGTCCGGCGCAACTTCCGAGTGTCGGACAATCCACCCGGAACCAAGCTAACTAAGGTACTTCGACAGATAGGCCGTTATGCGACCAAGTGGAATAACAATCTATGAGTAAAACGGATCGAGCTTTCTCCGGGTTGGCGATGATACGGACGGGAGTGTTCATCGCTTGATGTAGGCGAGTTTCGCGACCCCAATGAGCGGATTTATCTACGCATCTATAGAAGGCGGAGAGTCCGCTGCGTATACCGTGAAAAGTTTCTTCCCTGCGCTCAAGGACTAAGACGGAAGGGCATGGTTCGCCATCTATCCGATCAGGTGGCTTTCTCCCAAAGTTCTCCACCTCTACCGGTCTGTCGTGTCATCAGAAGGGCTACCTCACTGGAAAGACGGTTGACAGCTGGTACGCCACGGGCATACCTCCAACGACTCCGAAGCAGACAGAGCCGTT
Source organism: Bryobacteraceae bacterium (assembly GCA_049579625.1). Classification (GTDB taxonomy): domain Bacteria; phylum Acidobacteriota; class Terriglobia; order Bryobacterales; family Bryobacteraceae; genus CAJCIT01. The sequence goes on along the minus strand of JBAUOG010000047.1, from coordinate 353 downwards.
ATTGCTTTGCGGCTCTGGATCGGCCGGATCGCGTAGAGACCGTCCTCTTCGGCAATCGCGGAACAACCTGAACACCCGCCCAAAGCGTCGCTATCGTTTGCTCCACCACGAGAGTCTGGTCAGGCAAGTCAGGCACGACCCCTTGTATGACCATGAGCGTGGCGAGGCCGAAGATCGCGTACCACCAGGTGTAAGCCACCACTATGTCATCCCTGCCTGGCAATCCTTCATCCCTGGCAACGTCGAAAAAGAGCTGTACGAAACGTTGGAACAAAGGCGCGCCAACGTCGTTGATATATTGTCCGGCGCGGATGCCGTTGCGGTTCTCCGGCCCGAAGAAGACGTTGCGGAAC
>JBAUOG010000046.1:0-4319 GCA_049579625.1 Bryobacteraceae bacterium | reverse complement strand
TTGAACGCTCGAAAGATTGGATCCGCCGTCGAAGAAATGAACGTGCGCATCGTTGAAGCCCGGCACTACTCGTTTACCGGCCAGGTCGATTACCTGCGTATTGCTCTGCTTGAGGGCCGTGATCGTGGGGGTGCTGCCCACTGCAACGATGCGATTCCCGCTGATCGCGACGGCCTCTACTTCCGGCTGCTGAGGATTAACAGTCCAGATCTTCCCGTTGACCAGGATCAGATCGATGGACGGCTGTGCGATGAGCGAAAGCAGGAAAACGGCAAGAAGACAGAGGAGCACGACAAGAGTGCGGCGCATAAGTTTCCATGGTACGCGGCGCGCGCGGATAGCTCAACCGATCGCGACTCTGAGGGAGGAAAGGCCAAGGGGTGAGTCGCGCTCGGGTTTGTGACCAGCACCCTGGCGCTTGTTGGAATTCTGTTCGCTCAGTCTACTTGGTACTGTGCCGCATGGTTGCATGGGCTGAGCGCCGCGCCCAGGGTACGGCCGCAACCAAGGCGAGTGGCCCAAGTATCATCACCGCTATAGCGCCCCAGTCGAGCGCTTCACCACGCATGACCACCGCGGACGCCACGATCGACGTTAGGATATAGCCAGTGAGCAGAAGCCGGCGGTATCGGTCGAGCGGCTGCGAACTTCGGCGCACGTCGCGCATCAAGCCCTGGTCAAAATCAGGCGGAAGGCTCGGGACAGGCGCGGCCATGGAACGCCGCAGCAAACTGTCGATCCCGGCTTCGCGAGGTTCCATCTCAGTCACAAGAATATCCTTTCTTTTTCAGCATGCCATGGAGAAGCTGGCGCGCGCGATGCAGATACGATTTGGCGGTATTCTCGGGAACGCCAAGCAGCACCGCCACTTCGCCTACGCCTGCGCCTAGCCAATAGTACAATCGTAAGGCCGACTGGTAGACCTCGGGTAGCGTTTGAATGCACTCGGTAAGGGCCTGATCGCGCTGTGCCGTTTCGGCCTGCCGGTACTGTCCAGGCTCCGGACTCACCGCCTGATAAAGAGCCGTCTCGTCCGCGTGTGGGCTTCGGAAGCGAACCCGCGCCTTCAGGTTCACCGCCTGGTTGAACGTGATCCGGTAGATCCAGGAGCTGAATTCGGCCTCGCCGCGAAACGACTCGATCGCTTGGTGAACCTTCAGAAAAACCTCTTGCGCCACGTCTTCCGCTTCCGGAATAAACTCCCGGCCCAAGATCGAAACCGCGAGGCGAAACACCAGAGCGCTATAGCGGCTAACCAGTTCCGCGAAGGCTTGCTGGTCCCCGCTCTGCGCGCAGGCCACTAGTTCGGAATCGCTCTCCGCTAGCATTAACGCCCGGGCTTAGACTGCAAGAAATGGAAGGCGATCAGACCCACGCCCAAGAAAGCGAACGGCAGAGGAGCTACCCAAAACCCATGGGACGGAGCCGGAAGATTCACAGCGAGCGCGATCATGGTTCCGACCGAAAGACTCAAAAGAACCGTTCCCAAAATCGGGAGGACGGTCAGATCGGGCTGACGACGCTCCTGCGCCGGTTCCAACGGAAACTCCGGCAACGGTATGCCCTTTTCCATCGCCGCCATCCGCTCCTGATGAATGATCTCGATCCTCTTCTGCCGGCTCCGGTGCGTCACCTGAAGATAACCAACAATGCCCGCCGCCAGCGCGAGTGAAGCCAAGCCATCGCCGATTGTAGCGCTCATTTCTCTCTCACCTCACCCTTAGGACAGGGTGTGCCGGCGCGCGGTTGCAACGGATCGAAAAGAAATTCGGGCTCGCATGACCAGCCGTGGGGCCGGGAAATAAGTCGACTGCACTGGGGCTGGTTAAAGTGCGCGGATCGGTCCAAGGGAGCTTAGGTCGCGCAACTCCCGGACCCGATCCGCGATTTCCAGTTCCTATCGCAGGCGTCACACTCAGGACGCCAGCCAGAGTTCAAGGTGCACGTTGGCTCGTGCGAAGGGTGAAGGCTTCAGACGATCGGCCGGCACGGGGCGAAATCCGCACGTGGTATATAGTGTGACCGCGGGAGTCAGCATGGCGTTGGTCTCAATGTAGAGGCGTCTGGCTCCAAGCCGGCGCCCTTCCTCGATGGTCGCTAGCAGCAACTGCTTCCCAATGCCGCGGCCCTGAAATGCGGGGCTGACCGCCATCTTCGAAACTTCGTAAACTTGCTCGGTCATGAATTGCAACGCGCAACACCCAGCAGCCATCCCATCAGCCATGGCCATGAGAATGGCGCCGCCGGGTTGCAGGATGTAAGTTTCCGGATCGCCCAGAACCTGGTGGTCCTTTGGCTCCAGGTGAAAGTAGCGCACAATCCACTCTTCATTGAGCGTTCGAAATGCCTCGGCGTCACCGGGTTGAAAACGGCGAATCTCGATGGCGCTTGGTTGGGTTCCGGTCGCTGCCATTCGCCTATTGTGATCCAGCGAGCACGGCGGCCCTTTCGAAGCCTACGTACTGGACTTCCTCTTCCAGATTGAAGCCGAAGCGGTCGTGCACCATGTCCTTCAATTGCCGGATAACAGTCACCAGATCGTCCGCCGTGCCCGCGCCATCGTTATAAATCAGGTTCGCATGATAGGTGGCCACCTGAATGTCGCCGCGGCGGATGCCCTTCGCGCCTACCTGCTCCAGAAACCACGCAGACGGCACCTTGCCTTCGCGCACCAGCTTCGGAGGAATTTGCGCCTGCACGGATGGCGGGAGTTGCGCAAAGAAACAGTTCTTGAATATGCTTCCGGCACACTTCATCGATGGCGGATACTTTTCATCGCGGATGGCCCGGATTTCGTCGGCTGCCTTTTTCAGCGCGGCGGGGTTGTCCTCGCCGAAGCTCAACTCCACGGACAGAATCACCCAGTCCTTGTGGCGCTTGAAGAGGCTCTCGCGGTATTCGAACTCGCATTCGCGGTTGGTCAGGCTGCGTGACGTCTCGCCGTCGGTGAAGTGAACCAGCTCGACTCGCTCCTGGATGGAATGTCCATAGGCTCCGGCATTTCCGTAGACCGCGGCGCCGAGATAGCCGGGTATACCGGTCATGGTTTCCATGCCCTTCAGTCCGCGCGCCACGCCGGCATCGACGACATCCTGCAAAACAGCGCCCGCTTCGACTTTCAGCGAATGGTCAGAGAATTCCATACCGGCGCCGCGAAACCGCAGGACAACGCCATCGAAGCCTGCATCTGAAACCACCAGGTTTGTTCCGCCGCCGATCACCACGTGGCGAACCGTTGCGAGCCGCACAACCTTCAGCGCACTCGCGAAGGCGCTGGCGTCCGTTGTGTCTACCAGGACGGCGGCCGGACCGCCTATGCCAAACCGCGTGAATTGGGAAAGGGAAACCTGTTCCTGGAGGCTGAGGTTCGGAATGCGGTCCAGCTGTTTCCGGACGGCGGGATCGACATTCATCTTTTTCGATTATAGAGAGCCTCTTGGCTCAAGCCGACTAAGCTCGGGAACCCTGAGTCGTGAAGCGAAAAAGCGCGGGCGAATGAGGAGGGGGACCCGCGTGGCATTTTGTTGGGGGGGGAAGGGGCCACGCGGGCGTATGGTTGCGTTGTCTATAGGACGAGGGAAGAGGGCGTTTCGTTCTTAAAATCTGGAAAAGTTTTCTTAAATCTCCCACATTTAATAGATTCTTAAGAAGTCAGCCCTAGCACGGCATTCGCGGCGACACCAGCCAGGCCTAATGGAATGAGATACTTCCATCCGAATTTCATCAGTTGATCGTAACGAACCCTGGGAAGCGTGCCGCGCAGCCAGATGACGGTATACACGAAAACGCTCAGCTTAGAGAAGAACCAGAACACGCCGGCCAGTTGCGGACGAAGGTTCGGCACAAGAAACGTCATGCCTGCTAGTAAAAATACAGATGCGATGGCGAGCAGAATGACGCTTTCGTAGCCGTAGTAACAATGTCGCGCCAGCTTGACGCAGTAAATCGCGATGCCGACGAAAACAATCAGTGGGACGCCCATATTCAGCGGTAGCTCAAGCGCCGCCACGCTCGCGAAGGGTCTGAGCCAGCCGCCTAGAAACAAGGTAACCGCAACCGCACTCAGGACCAGGATGTTTCCCCACTCGGCGAGCATGTAAAGACCCCAGCGGAAGCCGCTGAACTCGGTGTGATAGCCGGCCACCAATTCGGATTCCGCCTCGGGAAGATCGAATGGCACGCGGTTGGTCTCGGCGACACCCGCCAGGAAGAAGACTGCAAACGGCACCAGCATGGCTCCGAAGTTGGAGAAGGCAAACCAGACGTGGCGATCGCGTTGTGCCTCGACAATCGCTGACAAACTCAGGGTTCCGGCGACC
>JBAUOG010000045.1:0-4819 GCA_049579625.1 Bryobacteraceae bacterium | reverse complement strand
ATGTTATGGTGCTGCCATCGGGGCGCACGAGCCGTGTGAAATCCATTGTCACGTACGATGAGGAACTTGAACAGGCTTTCGCGCCGATTCCGTGACGGTGTGTCTGGAAGACGAGATCGACATAAGCCGCGGGGACATGCTGGTTCCGCCCTCTCACCCGCCCCGCGCGGCACGCCGGCTTGACGCGCGTTTAGTGTGGATGCACGACCAGAAATTGGAAACAGGGCACAGTTATTTGCTCAAACATACCACCCAGACTGTGCGGGCAGCGGTGGACACTTTGCGCTATCGCGTCAACACTTTGGAAAAAGAACTTGCGTCCGAATTCGGCCTGAACGATATCGGTGCTGTAGTGATCGAAACACAGAAACCGATCTTTTTTGATCCTTGGGCCGTAATCGCGCGACCGGCAGTTTCATTTTGCTCGATCCGATGACTAATGCGACGGTCGCGGCGGGCATGATTACCGGCCGGGAACCCGGTGCAGGGCTACCGCTCGCGGGGCGTTACCGTCTGGCTAGAGACGGCGCCGGAAGTTTCGTATCAGTTGGAGCGGCTGCTTTTCGATGCCAACTGCCGTGTGCACACACTGTCGGCGTCCGACGCCGGACCATTCCTGGCCGAAATCTTCCGTGAGTTTAACCACGCCGGCGTCATCACGCTCGTCCATGGTTCCACCGATGCCGAGATGCGTGAGCGAACCTGTAACTACGTCGGTACAGCGAACTTCCTGCGCATCGAAGAATCTTTGACCGCGGAAGCAATACACTGCCGGTTGGAAGAAGAAGGCTTCCTCTCTCGATGTCCAGCGGACCCGAAAATTCCTGCGCCGCCAAGGCCGGTCGCCAAGGCGCACAAAGGATGCACATTGTGGTTGACGGGTATGTCCGGGGCCGGTAAGAGCACGCTTTCGCATCTGTTGGCGGAGCGCCTGCGGGCGCTCGGCGCCAAGGTCGAGGTTCTGGACGGCGATATCGTCCGAACGCACCCCTCCAAGGGACTCGGCTTCGGAAAAGAAGATCGTGACGAAAACATCCGGCGCATCGGCTTCCTGTGCGAACTTCTGTCGCGCAATGGAGTTATCGCCATCGCCGCCGCCATCTCGCCCTATCGTGCTGTGCGGGAGGAGCTACGGGGCCGCATTCCGAACTTTGTCGAGATCTACGCCGAATGCCCGCTGGAAACCCTCGTGGAACGCGACGTGAAGGGACTCTACCAGAAGGCGCTCAGGGGAGAGATTCCGCACTTCACGGGCATCACGGATCCTTATGAGCCGCCAACTGCTCCCGAGGTCACGGTAAACTCGTCGGCCGAAACGGCAGAAGAGAGCCTCGAAAAGATCTGGGCTATATTAGAAAACTTAGGAATGTGTCTTGTTTGATCGATCTGCACTCGCACACGCACGAATCTGACGGTAGCTGTTCGCCCGCCGAACTAATTGAAGCGGCACTGGAAGCGGGAATCGAAGCCCTCGGAATCACCGATCACGACACTTTTGCGGGATACGACCAGGCGGCGCCACTAGCGCGGCAAGCCGGGCTGGAGCTGGTGTGCGGCATTGAGCTATCCACCAAGCTGCATGGCCGCTCGATCCACCTGCTAGGATATTTTCTGACGCTGGACCGTATTGGGGAACTTCGCGCCTGGATACTTGAGATGCAGGCGGCGCGACGAGACCGCAACATCCGTCTGATCGCGCGTCTTCGGGAACTGGGATTGGAGATCACTCTAGAAGAGGTTCAGGCGCGTGGCAGGGCGCTAACGGCCCGGCCGCATTTTGCGCAGGTAATGCTCGAAAAGGGATATGTGTCCACCATCCAGCGGGCTTTTGACGATTACCTCGACGAATCGGCGAAGGGATACGTGTATCGTTGCGAGCCTCCGTTCTCCGAAGGAGTGCAAAGGATCCGGGACGCCGGAGGAGTCGCATCACTGGCGCATCCAGTGCGCGTGCATGGCGACGTGTCGGCGCTCATGCCGGAGTTGTGTGACGCAGGACTGAACCTGAGCGTTCACTACCGACCAGAATCAGATTCAGGAGGTCCTTCCTGGCTTACGTTTCTTGGCCGGACCAAGGACAGTTTATGAAGCTGCGATTTGTTCCGCTGCGAATCGGCAACGCTGAGAACACATTGGGTTCTGGTTGTGATGGACCAATTTACACGTCGCGTCATCGGATTTGGCGTTCACGGCGGCATCGTGGATGGTGTGGCGCTGTGCCGCATGTTCCACCGAGCGATTCGCGGGCATAGGCTGCCAAAATGCCTCAGCTCGGATCATGATCCGCTCTATCGATTTCACCAATGGCAAGTGAATCTCCGGGTGCTCGAGGTGGCGGAGATCAAGACTATTCCTTACGTGCCGCTGTCGCATCCGTTTGTAGAGCGACTGATTGGCACAGTTCGGCGCGAGTACCTCGACCGGACTTTATTCTGGACCACAGCCGATCTGGAGACGAAGCTATTCGATTTTCGACATTACTATAACGGCCATCGAACGCATGCCGGACTGGACGGACGCCTGACAGAATCGGTTGTTAACGGACCAACATCGATAGGTCTTGACTCGTACCAGTGGCTGAGGCACTGTCGAGGATTGTAGCAGACTCCAATCGCGGCATAACTTATCAATTCGCCATCAACGCGTCGGTGAACGCCCATATCGGCATGCCGAACACGACCGTGTACGGGGCAACCAAAGCGGCGGTGCTTTCACTGACGCGCACGCTCTCCAGTGAGTTGGTCTCGCGCGGCATTCGGTGAATGCGGTAAGTCCGGGCCCGATCTCGACGCCGTTGTATAGCAAGCCGGGGCTGTCGGAGAACGACCTCAGGACGGTGGCGGCTTCCATCCAGAGCCAGGTGCCTGTTGGGCGGTTCGGAAAACCTAGTGAGATTGCGGGCGCCGTGGTGTTTCTGGCGTCGGACGAATCGGGGTTCGCCGTTGGCAGTGAGATTCAGATCGATGGAGGAATGGGGACGCTGTGAGCGGGCAAAGGCGCCACGGCCTGAATTCTGTGCCAAGGGAAAAAAGGCCGGAATCCGCTTGCTGACGCGTGTGGTTCAGTGCTAAAGTTTTAACACGGATTTTACTAAGATCGACTTACTTTGACAAGACTGCGACTTCTCTTGTCGGCGCAAAGTAGAAATGTCCTATTCCAGCAAAGTAGAAATGTCCTAATAACCAGCATTTGCTGACGCCTCCTTTCCCTCATCTCAGGAGCGCGTTCAGAACGGCGCGGAGCGGTCAAGGGCGCGTGCTTGCTGCGCGGCGGATGCGAACCCTTGACGGCGAGCACCGTTCTCGACAATGGTCGCCGAGGGAAAGGGGGCCTTTCCTCCAGCGAGTGTGCCCGTCCAAAATAGGACATTTCTACTTTGCTACGACAGACTGCGACTTCTCTGAGTGAATCGTTAAATATAGTGCCTCCTCGGGGTGAGCTAGTAAATCAGCGAGGTTATCGTGTCAGATTTCAACTGCCAACCGACTTACGACGGCCGCGGCCGCCGCATCTTTGACAATTGTCAAACACGCCTGATAGTCCTCTCGGCAGGACTTCTCCTCTTAGCGGGGACCAGCCTGGCTGACGTCGACGCACCGACCATCACAGCGTTTTCGGCCACGCCGGGTGGCGCCTACAGCGGGAGCGAAGCGATTTATACGACCTTTACGGCAAGTCACGCAAAGATCTCGGTCGACGGCGGTGGCAATCCGAGCTATGTCACGTGCCCAAGTACATCCACTTCTGGTTGTGGCGGCGACGCAGCTGACTTCTTATTAACGATTACTGGCACGTCCTCCGTACTAATCGACATAACTATGGATGGCACCTTAGACGGATCCACCCAAGCTAGCGGGGGCGTACTCCTGGAGGGGGGCTCAATCGGCTTTGTGTCGAGTCCTACATTTTTCATCAATCCGCCCAGTTTCGATGTGAACATTCTCAGCGTAAACACTTCAATTAATGGCAGCACCACATTGGCGGGCTTCCTGTCCTTGTCTCTTGCGGCTGGCCAGACCGCTACGCTACCGAATAGTTATGACTTTAATATCAGTGCCGTTGCTCAGTCTCCTGAGCCAGGCCCGATCGGGTTGATCGCAATCGGCGTAGTGACGTCGCTCCTAATCCGTCGGAGAGGCTCGAGCAGGACTGTCTGCCGGCAGCAGGGGACGCCCGATCCCAAACGGGTCATTCCTGCCGGAGAAACCTCGGGTCTGGCTGACGAAGCCAGGCGGCGCGACGGACTTTGATCTCTCTCCGGACGGCAAGCGCCTGGCCGTTGTGATGCCGGTCGGAATGCCCGAAGCCGGCAAGCCCGACCACGAAGGCACCTTCATCTTCAACTTCCTCGACGAACTCCGGCGACGCGTCACGGCCGGAAAGTAGATTACATCCAGGAAAAAATGGGACAAAAATGCGAAAAGATGTGCGGGGCTGTTGGCGACTTGTGGCAGCTGGTTTCGCTACCGATATTAACTGATAAAGTCCCGGGCTGCAGGGCTGTGATAGAAAGGAAAGTCGCGCGATCACCTGGCCACTTATACGGTTTAGCCGTTATCTCTACCCGCGAGTGCGCGGATGGGCTCTCCTCATAGGTAACGACAGGCCCGTGGCCGAGGGAAACTACGCGCCGAAAGCCTACCATGACTTTATCGGCTTCGAAGTTTCCAAGCCGGTCCTGGAAAGGGCCCCTTCGCCAAGACGTACTCGATCGAGATGCCCAGCGTTTTTGTAAGTGTCGATCTGGCAATCGGAAGCTATCGCCACGCTGTGTCAACGGTGATTCCACGGACGACCAAAGTGGCATGGCATCTCAAAA
>JBAUOG010000044.1:0-1762 GCA_049579625.1 Bryobacteraceae bacterium | reverse complement strand
AGTTACGCCCACGACTTACTGCATTTCCTCCGCTGGTGGGCGGCGGCTCATCAAACGGCCGCGATCACCAAAGAGGCGCTCACGGAGTCCACTTTCCTCGACTACATTCGCTGGCAGGTCGACCAGTATCCCGCGCCCGCGGCGGCTAGCGTCAACCGTCGAGTCGGAACGGCCGAGCGTGCCATGCGGCTGGAGTTTCCTGACTCTCCTCCTCTGTTGGCGCCCGGCTTTCAGCACTGGTACTGGCGGCAATCACGGCTGGGCTATGGGCGCCTACGCCCCGCACTCACTCAGTTGCGGGTGAAGACGCCCAAACGCTTGATTGTGCCTTTGTCGATTGATGAGGTCCATCGCTTCTGGCACAGTTTTCGCAGCTCGCGCGACTTGGCCATCGTCGGTCTGATGGTGCTGCATGGCCTGCGGTCCTGCGAGGTCTTAGCCCTGAACCGCGAGGACGTCCAACTCTCAGAGTTGCAGATCCGTGTCCCAGGCAAGGGCAGAAAGATTCGTGTGTTGCCGCTTGATCGCGACTCCGTGAAGCTGCTCGATCACTATCTGTGCTTGGAACGGCCTCCGCACTGTGGCCTACCTTTGTTCGTCTCTCTCAAAGGACCGGTGCGCGGCCATCGCATGACAGCCGCCGGTCTGCGTTCGTTGTTTCGTCATCACCGGCAATCCACCGGCGTGAGGAAAGCGAACCCGCACCGCTTTCGACACACGTTTGCTTCCGACATGCTGCGCGCAGGTATTAGTCTGCCGGCGCTCATGCACCTCATGGGGCACGCACAGATTCAAACCACCATGGTCTACCTTCATCTCACTCCACAGGATGTCTGGGAGCAGTACGCTCGCGCGGTCGCTCAGCTCACTCGGCCCACTCCGCCGAAGCCGTCATGAAACGACCACGTTTTCCGCTCCCGACACACCCGCTGACGAAGTTCTTCGAGCCCGCCGTGGAATCGGTCACGACTTCGTTGGGTTATGCATCCGTCACATCCTACCGCGGAACAGTTCGTCACTTTCTGACTTATCTCGGCGCTCAGTATTCTGAGGTTCGCTCTCTCCAGCAACTGCACCGCGATCCCCATCTCCTCGGTTGGCTGGCTCTCTTGCGATCGCACCACCCGCCGCTCGCCAACATCACACGCGCAAACTATGTGATTTATCTGCGCCGTCTGTTGGAAGAACTCGCCTGGACACAGCACCTCCCAGACCTCGCTCATCTGCTCGGTCGTGATGATGTGCCGCGTAAGGAGCACCATCTGCCGCGCCCGCTCACGCCTGAACAGGATGAGTTGGTGCAGCAGGAACTCCTACGCCGCGATGACCTACTCAGTAATGCCTTGTTACTTATGCGTCACACCGGGATGCGCATCAGCGAATGTGTCGATCTCTCCTTCGATTGTTTGCGCCTTGTCGGCCCCGGGCAGTGGGCTATCCATGTGCCGTTGGGCAAACTCAAAACGGAGCGCTTGGTTCCCGTGGACTCCGTGGTCTGTCAACTGGTCGAACGCATCCGTTCGCTGCGGCCACCCACCGCGCCCAAGGCCGGCCCTCTCCTATTGCCTCGGCCTCGCGGCCGCTACCAGATGATTCGCAGACTGCGTGCCGCCTTGCGAGAAGTTACAGCCGCCGTCGGCATTCCCGCCCGCATCGTCCCGCACCAATTCCGCCACACCTACGGAACGGAGATGCTACGCGCGGGCGTCAGCTTTGCCGCGGTCATCAAACTCCTCGGCCACAAGAGTCCCCACATGACCCT
>JBAUOG010000043.1:0-2121 GCA_049579625.1 Bryobacteraceae bacterium | reverse complement strand
GGCCAAGCCGTCCCATCAACGAGGACCTCTCCATCGGCAGGCATACCGGGTTTGGCCAGACCAAAGCCGGACTTCAATCCAAGTTTCACGCCCACGACTTGTTTCACGCGATCGTTTTGGAAGTAGGTGTTCTCGGGCGTAAACGTGGCTTCCGGATCGATGCGCTGAACATACGCATCGAGCGGCTGTTGCGGAGCGGAATCTAGAAAAACGCGCGCAGCCTGATCGAGCTTGACGCGTCCAATTTGCCCTTCCGGGATATAGCCCCGCAAATAAACCTTGGAGAGATTTACCACGGTGAGAATGGGTGTGCCGGCTGAGACGACTTCACCCGGTTCAGCTGTCCTCGTGGCCACCGTTCCATCGAATGGAGCAATAACGTTCAAGTCGGCCCGATTGGCGCGAGCTTCATCGAGACTGGCCCGGGCGCGGTCCTCATCCGCCTGCGCTCCGATGAGTAACGACTTCTGTTGGGTTATTTGAGCCTGGACAGTTAGAACTTGCGCAGTCCGTATGGGCGGATTGGAGAGAGTCGCCTGAGCTGTCTTGAGAAGACCGCGAGCGGCTTCGACTTGACGGTGGGCGGCCGCTAAAGCAGCTTTCTGAGCCGCAGCGAGGCTCTCTTTCTCTTTGGCCTGGAGAACGGACACTTCGTCTTTCTGAACGAGCTGGTTGTAGGCGCCCGCTGTGAACTCCGCGTAGTTGTAACTAGCTTGGGCTTGTGCTTCCTGAGCTTCCGCAACGGCCAGATCGGCCTCGGCCTGCCGGACGCGGCCTTCCGAATCCGTCTGCGACTGGGTGACGGAGATTTCATTTTGATGCAGTTGCTGTTCCAAAACGGCGATGGCATCGCGAGCCTGCTGGACTTGCGCGGCCGCCTGCCGTAGCGCGGCTTCGAATTGCTGCTCCCGGGCGCGAATCTGATCGTCATCCAGCCGGGCGATGATCTGGCCTGCCTTGACGGTATCGCCCTCCCTAACGGTGATTTCGGATATTCGTCCGCTGGTTTTGCTGGCCACGGCAGAGTCGTCTGCCTCTATCCGCCCACTGAGGGAAACGATGTTGGAAGGCGGCGGGGAGTGGCTGAAGACGGTCTTCCATAACACCAAGGCGACAACGATAAGGCCAAGGATGACAAATGGAACAACGCGCCGGCGCGGATGGGTTGAAACGGCGTCAGATGTCTTGCCCGCCGGTGGTGAGCCGGACTGGGGACCAGCACCCACCGGTGTCAACACTGAACTCATCAAGGCCCTATTTAACCGTACCAGGAATAGGGCTTAACAAATCTTTACGAGCAGTCGCCAGCGGCGCTTTGATTTCTAACTTGGGACCGGCATTCTGAGAGACGAGCCGGTATGCTTCCTGGGATTGCTGAAACGCCTTCGCAGCATGTTCAAGAGCCTGTCGTGAGAGTTCTTTGGCGCTCAAATACTCGCCCTGCTCCTGGTGGGCAGCGGCCGTTCTGTGTGCGTGAGCGGCTCGCTCATGTTGTTCAGCCGCTTTCCGATGGGATTCACCTGGCATTACTGACACCTCAAAACATTACAGTCCACAGATGTCGGGAGCAATCGATGGCCCAACCGCTAAGTCGCTGATCTGGAATTGTTTTTCGCCGGCTGGAAAAACGAGGGAGTGAAGAATCGTGCTGGAACAAGCGCGATTTGGCGCAGACTGACTCGACAGAACTACTTAGCTGGTTCCTAAAAACAGAGCTTCGACACCACGGCGCGAAGATGCGTCACGCATTCGTTCAGCTCGGCAACAGGAACAAACTCACCCGACCGATGAGCGACGGTCATGTCGCCGGGGCCAAAGACTATCGCCTCGGAGGTCCAATTGCGGAAGTGAGCGGCTTCCGTGCCGAAGGAGACCGTCGCCGAAGGCCGGCCGGAGATTGACTCCAACAAAGTGGCAAGATCGCTGGTGGATGCCGGTTCAAAGGGCGGATCCATTCGTTTGACGTCCAGCCGAGCTTCAAAGCCGGGTGTGGTCTGTGCCAGCTGACACAACTGCAACTCAATGAGTTCCGCGGCCAGCGCCGGATTCTGACCGGGAACCGGTCTCCATTCGACGGTGATGCGGCATTCGCCAGGAACGATGTTCTTGGCTGTCCCACCC
>JBAUOG010000042.1:0-13946 GCA_049579625.1 Bryobacteraceae bacterium | reverse complement strand
GCTTAATACCCCGCTCCGCACTATCCGTGCCAGCCACAGTTCAACCATATCGCATTGCTTCGCTATTGTGAAGCGTTTATTTATGCACATCCCCTAATCTCTGCAGCCGTGCTGAGAGCGAAGATCTTCAGCAAAGCGACGGCTTACGCGGGAATCCTCGGAAATGGGCTGATGATCGTCGTGGAAATCATCGTTGGGTTCACTCATGGGGTGCGCGGACCAAGCCTGCTTATTGCCGTCTGTGGCGGCCTGTCGATCATAACTTGGTATTTTCTGGTTGGCCGCGGGCTCCTCCAGTTAGGGCGCCTACGCGTTGCCAGGTCAGAGCGTCTGTTTCGTGCCGCGGATCGCAGCGATTGCCCCCCTTCGTGGACAAGAAAACATACTGTGCAAAGCGTGCCTGTGACGCTCCGAGCCGGGAGAGTCGGGCGATGGATCAAGTTACGCCTGAAGGTGGTTGTGGAAAAATGCCGCGATGCGGCGGCGGGCGTCAAGCGTGGCCGGCTCGTCATAGGCGATTCCTGCGAACCGGAGGGCCTTAAACCAGAAGGTCTGGTGGTTGTTCATGAACGAATGGGCGGCATCGGGATACTCCTTGACGTCATGTGCGATGTGCGCCCGCTCAAGAGCGCGTTCCAGTTGGTTGGCGACGCCTTTGTTCCAGCGATCCTTCGCGCCGTAGCTGCCGACAATTGGACAGGCTGCGGCGAGCAGGGCATCGATTTCCTTCGGCAGCGGGCCCCCATAGTTGATGCTGGATGCTGAGAACCCGCGTCCAGGGCACAGTAACAAGGCGATTCCGCCGCCCATGCAGAACCCGATGACACCCGCGTATCCGTTACAGCTCGGTTGAATAGAGAGCCACGACCGCACCGCTTCGATGTCATCGAAAGTAGGTCCTCGTCGCGCGGTGCAGTCACGCATGATCGTGCGGATACAGGAAATTCGGCCGCCGTGATGATACAGTTCCGGCGCGATCGCCAGAAAGCCCTCTACGGCCAGCCAATCGGCCTGTGCACGAATATCTGGGCTCATGCCGCCCACGTCGTGAAGCACAACCACGCCTGGTGCCGGAGAGGCGGAGGCCGGGGCAGCGACATAGGCAGGCATCGCGCCGCGAGAGGTGGAGATCTGAATGATGGCCATGACGCCGACCCCCGGGGGCACCAGTTTGCGTTCGGTTTCCTCATTCTAATCCCCTCAATCCTCTGCTCAGGAATTGGCGATGTTTTACGCCGCACATAATCAAAGGGTCAACGAGTACGTTCCGCCAGTCTTGTCCACTTCGCGCCTCCGCAAAAACTGAAGTCACGCGGGCCACCTTTTAAGCCATTCTCCGGCGCATCTTGCCGGCCCGTTCGCAAGCTAGCCTAAATCGAGAACCTTCAACTCACCAAACAACACCTCGAGCAGAACTGACCCGTGGCTTTACTCGAGTTGTCGCGTCGCTTTCAGACATGCTACGATTTCGTAATCGGATGTCGAAGTCGAATCCAGATAATGAAGCGGCTACCGCCGATCGCGATCTTTACTCGGGCCTGATCCGGCTGCACGTTCTCCATCATGCCGTTGAAGGCCCAGTCTTCGGCCTCGGCATGATGGAGGAACTGGCCCGTCACGGCTACCGGATCAGCCCCGGCAGCCTTTATCCTCTCCTGCGCGGTCTCGAAAGAAAGGGGTATCTGCGATCTTCCGAGCTACGTAATGGGAAGTCCCTGCGTCGCCTTTACCGTGCGACTCCGTTGGGACGAAAAGCGCTGGCGGCATCCAAAAGCAAGGTGCGCGAACTGTTTCATGAACTCATCGAGGGTGATTAGTGCAAACTAACCGACAATCTCCGGTCCAGAAAGGCGCACTATTCATCGCAGCACTGCTGACATGGGTCGGTCCGTCGTTCGCGCAGCAATCCATGCCTCTGGCAACGATAACACTTAAGCAGGCAGTCGAGGATTCGCTTAAGAATTATCCCTCCATCCGCGTTTCGCAGGAACAAATCAACGCAGCTGCTGCCGCCATTCGCCTTGCGCGGACTGCCTACTTGCCGAAGGTGGATGCACTCGCGCAGTTCAACCGCGCCACACGCAACAACGTCTTCGGTTTGCTGTTTCCCCAAAGCGTTATACCATCCATGTCCGGTCCCGTCATCGGCACCAATAACTTAGGAACGGTGTGGGGCAGTGCTGTCGGCGGCCTTGTAACATGGGAACCCTTCGACTTCGGTCTCCGTAGTGCCAATGTGGCCGCCGCAAATGCCGCCAGGGCGCAATCGGAAGCCGCGGCCAAGCGCACTCAATTCGACGTTGCGGTGGCGACCGCCGACGCCTACCTGACCCTCGTCGCGGCTCAAGAGACGGTTCGCGCCGCGCAAGCCGGTGTCGAACGAGCGGAAGTGATCCTCAAAACCATCACTGCTGAAGTTAATGCCGAATTGAGACCCGGTGCGGACCGCTCGCGCGCGGAAGCGGAACGGGCCGCCGCCCGCACTCAGCTGATCCAGGCGCAACAAGCCCTTGAGGTGTCGCGTGCAACGCTAGCCCAGTTCATCGGAAGAGATCCTTCTCAAGTCGCAGTAACAACCGGCAATCTCGGTCAACTGCCTCCCGAACAAGCCCCAGCCAGCCTCGATATCGCCGCGAATCCATTCATGATCGAGCAGAATGCCGCGGTGGACCAGGCCCGGGCGCAACTTCATGCACTGGAGCGAACCTACTTCCCGAAGTTCTATCTGGAAGGCGCCGCCTACGCCCGAGGCACGGGTGCTGAGACTGATGGCGACCGCCTCGGCGGGTTGAACGGACTAGCGCCGAATTACCAGAACTATGCTCTTGGCTTCACCGTCACATTCCCTGTTCTGGACCTGCCTGCCTTGCACGCGCGCGAAGCCGCCCAAAGCGCCACGATACGGTCCCAAACAGCGCGATCCGAACAAATCGCAGTCGATCTCAAGGCCCAGTGGAATCGGGCCGTCGCCACGTTGAACGGTGCGCGCCGTATCGCCGCCAACACCCCAGTGCAGGTCTCTTCTGCGCAAACCGCTACCAAGCAAGCGACCGCCCGTTATCAGGCGGGTCTCGGCAACATCGATGAAGTTGCTGAGGCGCAGCGTCTGCTCACACAGGCTGAGATCGACGATGTGCTGGCGCGCCTCACCGTGTGGCGAGGTCTGCTTGGCATTGCCACAGCCGCCGGCGATATTGAACCGTTCGTGGCCGAGGTGATGCGATGAGCGCCCTCGAAAGCGGGGTGACATGCGCTTCGTATTAGCGGCCTTGTCGCGGCCATTCACGGTGGTGGTGGCTTTGGTAGCCGTTGCGCTCTGCGCTGTCCTAGCGCTGAAGCGCATGCCGGTCGATATCTTCCCTCAGGTCGGCGATCCCGCCATTTACGTGGCCCAACCTTACTCCGGAATGGATCCCGCCCAAATGGAAGGTTACCTGACTTACTACTACGAGTATCACTTCCTTTACATCACCGGAATCGATCATGTCGAAAGTAAAAGCATTCAAGGTGCGGCGCTCATGAAACTGGTCTTTCATGAGGGCACTAACATGGCTCAGGCCATGGCGGAAACCGTCGGTTATGTAAACCGGGCCCGCGCTTTCATGCCGCCGGGCACCGTGCCGCCGTTCATCACTCGCTTCGACGCCGGTAGTGTCGCCGTCGGCCAATTGATCTTTAGCAGCGAGACCCACAGTCAGGGCGAGCTGCAGGACTTCGCCATCAACCGGGTGCGGCCGCTTTTCGCGACCCTACCAGGTGTATCGGCCCCTCCGCCCTTCGGAGGAAACCAGAGGACCATCGTCATTACGCTGAATCCCGATAAGCTCCAGCAGTACCAGATCTCGCCCGACGAGGCGATCTCCGCAGTGAGTAAAGCAACTCTGGTTATGCCGTCCGGGAATATGTGGACCGGAAAACTGGAACGAATCGCCCGAACCAATGCGGCGCTGGGCGGCAATCTCTCTGAACTCCTCAGCACCCCCATTCGCCCGGGCACGGGTACCAGCGTGTATCTTCGCGACATCGGCACCATCGAAAACGGGACCGATATCATCACCGCCTACGCTCACGTCAATGGCAAGCGAACGGTCTACATCCCCGTCACCAAACGCGCCGACGCCTCGACGTTAGACGTCATCAACGCTGTGAAGGCGGCTATCCCCAGTTTCAAGAAAGCTGTTCCGGACGGTGTCGATGTCCGCCTTGAGTTCGATCAGTCCCCTTTCGTTACCAACTCGATTCGAGGCTTGGTTACCGAAGGGCTGTTGGGCGCTGTCCTCACCGGCCTGATGGTCCTCATCTTCCTGCGTGATTGGCGTAGCGCTCTCATCGTCGTGATGAACATTCCGTTCGCACTTCTGGGCGCGGTCGTTCTGTTGTGGGCCATCGGCCAGACCGTCAACATCATGACGCTCGGAGGTCTAGCACTCGCCGTGGGCGTTCTCGTAGACGAAGCAACCGTCGAGATCGAAAACATCCACACCCGAATGCTGCCCGGCGTTTCGCGCGCTCGCGCCGTGGTGGAAGCATGTAGTCGCACGGCCATCCCTCGCCTGCTTTCGATGTTTTGCATCTTGGCCGTGTTTGTTCCTTCGTTCTTTATGGTCGGCGTCGCTCGCCAGTTGTTCGTCCCCCTCTCATTGGCTGTAGCGTTTTCGATGGTCGCGTCGTACCTGCTCTCCAGCAGTCTGGTTCCCGTGTTCTCCACTTGGCTCATGAAGGAAGGCCATCGCGGCGAGGAGCACGAAGGGCCCTTCGGGAAGCTGCGCTCCTTTTATGAAGGCTATTTGAAAGTCATCCTCCGCTTCCGCTGGCCACTGGTGATCATCTATCTGGCTGTTGCTTTTGGTCTCATTTGGATACTTCTGCCTCGCATGGGAACCGAGATCTTTCCCGATGCCAATGCTCCGCTCTTTCGCATCCGTTTACGTGCCCCGACCGGTACGCGGATTGAGGAGTCGGAACGGCTCGTCCTGCGAGCACTCGATGTGATCAACCGGGACATCGGCCCTGACAAAGTGGAAATCACCAGCGACTTCGTCGGCGTCGTGCCGTCGAGTTATCCGGTCGATCTCATTCATCTCTTCACCAGCGGTCCGCAAGAAGCCATCATTCAGGTAGCCGTCAAGCCCCAGACGCCGCGCGGCGAAGCACTCCGCGAAAAGCTCCGCGCCAGCCTTAAAAAGGAGTTGCCTGAATGTCAGGTCTCCTTCGAAGCGGGCGACATCGTGACCCAGGTCATGAGCTTCGGCTCGCCGACTCCAGTCGAAGTGGCCGTCCAAGGCATTAGTTTGCTGGACGATTACAACTTCGCCCAGAAGGTCCGCACGGAAATGGCGAAGCTGCCGTTTCTTCGCGATCTTCAGTTCGCGCAGGCCGCCGACTTCCCGACACTCGACATCAACATCGACCGTGACCGCGCGGGCCAATTCGGCCTCACCATGGAGGACGTCGTTCGCTCCGTCGTGCCCGCGACATCTTCCTCTCGCTTCATCCAACCTAATTACTGGCGCGATCCGAACTCCGGCAACGCTTTCCAGATCCAGGTGCAGTTGCCGCAAAACCGAATCCAGAGCATTGAAAGCGTCGGCGATGTGCCCGTCATGCTGGATGGCAAAGCCGAACCCAGGCTCATCGACATCGCCGCGCTCAAGTTAGGCACCATGCCGGGCTTGATCGAACGTTACAACGGACAGCATGTCGTCAGTCTCACCGCGAACATCCACGGCCTGACGCTCGGCGAAGCCGCGCAGAAGCTGAACCAGGCTATTTCTGCCGCCGGTAGTCCACCCAAAGGAGTCAGTGTGGTGCTGCGCGGTGAACTCCCAGCCCTCAAACAGACTCTGTCGGGGTTACGCACCGGCCTTCTCTTGGCAGTACTGGTCATCTTTCTTCTGTTAGCGGCGAACTTTCAATCACTGCGGCTCGCCTTATCCATCGTGCTGACGGTCCCGGCCGTGCTCTCTGGTGTACTGCTGATGCTGCTGGCCACGGGGACCACATTGAACGTGCAATCATTCATGGGAGCCATCATGGCTATAGGCATCGCTGTCGCCAACTCGATCCTGCTCGTCACCTTCGCCGAGCGTGCCAGGCATTCGGGGAGGGGAACTCTCGATGCCGCTCAGGAAGGCGCCGCCAGCCGGCTCCGCGCGATCCTAATGACCGCCGCCGCCATGATCTTTGGCATGGTGCCTATGGCAATAGGCTTCGGTGAAGGCGGCTCCCAATCGGCGCCCCTGGGACGCGCTGTGATCGGTGGCTTGATCGTGTCCACCTTCACTACGCTCACCGTCTTGCCGTCCATATACGCCATTCTTCAGCAGCGAGCCTCGCTCACGTCTCCGTCGCTGAACCCCACCGACCCCGAAAGCCGATACTATGAAGCGCACTAACACGTTGCTGAAAAAGGCCGTCGCCCCCCTGATCCCTCGCCTTCGGAAGTCCACAACCCGGAGCCAGGGAGCGGTTTTTGGCCTTCTTCAGCAGCGCACTAAGCACCTCCTTCCGGCCTATCTCATCGCCTCATTAGCCGTTGCTTGGGCTCAAACCTCCCAACTCGTGCCCGTCGTTTCGAAGCAGGTCTCGCGAACCATCGAACTGCCGGGCGAGTTTCAGCCCTTTCAGGGTGTCTCGATACATGCCAAGGTTCGCGGCTACGTGGATCGCGTGCTGGTCGACCGTGGCAGCGTGGTGAAGCAGGGACAACTGCTGGCGGAACTCACGGCGCCGGAGATGAAGGCCCAAATCGCCGAAGCGGAATCGAACGTCAAGGCAGCCGAGTCCGAGCGGCTACAGGCCGAAGCACAACTGGCCGCCGCGCGGTCCACGGACGACCGCCTCAAGAAGGCCGCAGAGACACCCGGAGCGGTCGCGGGCAACGAGCTGGTTCAAGCGCAGAAGCAGGTCGAGGCGCTCGAAGCTCTGGTTCAGTCCAAACGCCAGGCCGCCGACGCGATGAAGGAAACCGTCCAGACCCAACGCGACCTGGAAGCATATCTGCGCATCACGGCCCCCTTCGATGGCGTCGTAACGGATCGCCTCGTCCATCCCGGCGCTCTGGTTGGTCCCGGCGCCGATCCCGTCTTGCTGGTCGTCCAGGACGTCTCGCATCTGCGGCTCGTTGTCGCAGTCCCCGAAGAGAACGTCGGCGGCATTGTCAAAGGGGCGCGTGTCGAATTTCGCGTTCCGGCTTACCCGGACCGGACGTACGCGGGAACGGTCGCTCGCATCTCACACGCGCTGGATCCCAAGACCCGCACCATGGCGGTGGAACTGGACGTCTTCAACTCCGACGGTTCGCTCTCACCCGGCATGTATCCCTCCGTTAAGTGGCCCGTCCGCGAGTCGCACCCATCTTTGTTGGTGCCCAAGACCAGCGTGGTGACCACCACCGAACGAACCTTTGTGATCCGCGATCATGACGGACGCATTGAGTGGGTCAACGTCGTGAAAGGGATCGGGGATGGCGATCTGATTGAAGTCTTCGGTAGCTTAAAGGCCGGTGACATGGTTGTTCGCCGAGCCACGGACGAACTCCGGGAAGGCGCGCCCATCCCGCCGCCACGGCAAAAGCCCTAGTTTCGTTGACCGGTGTGCTCGGTGCGGCCTGCCAGCGGTTTCACAGTTGCTCCGCCGCACACGCCGACGCCGGTGTTCAGGAGCGCGTTCAGCAGGTTGAACAGAATCGCGTAGACCACCTGCTCAGTGACTGGCTGTCGGCCAGGCATGCGGAAGTTGCCGGGCAGCTCTTTCGCAATCTGCAGGCGCACTGCTTGGGGAAGCACTCGTCCACCGCGGTCGCGCTGATTCGCCAGGGAAATCGGTGTCTGGAGAATAGCGCCCGTCCGGCCGTCCACGTAAAACTGGCAGCGCGAAAACCAACCCAGATTCCCCGGATCGGCAGCGTCAAAGAGCAACAAAGGTGCTTTGCGATCGCCCGCCAGTAAGTCGATGGAGAGCACTCGCTGTTGATCGTCCAGCTTGTATTCGAAGCCCGCTTGCCGCGCGATGTTCCCGACAAATTCGGGATCGAGTTCTAGGAACAGGAACTTGTGCGGGCCAGCCTCAAGCACTTGCATGTAACCACTATTCTAACGGGCGCACCCATGCGGCGATGGAGCTCACTCCCTGGCACCCATCCCACCGGCGCCAGAAAACGTCGCATTATCAGGCAGTTAAGTGCACGATGCCTGCCCCTGCTTAGGCTCAGAATCTGTTTTAATCGAAAAGTCGGCAATTTGCATCTAACCAAACCGAGGGTCTTCGCGAATAGATAGTCGAAGCCGGAAATGCATTCGGCTGAAGGACACTTTATGAAACGCATTCTTGCCATCGCGCCGCTCGTGCTTGCGGCTGCCTCCCTTTCTGCTCCCGTCTACGCCGCGTCTGCGAATCCGTTCCCGGACCCGGCCATCGATGTTCCCGCCGACAGTGTCAGGGGCACGCAGGTCGCCGTTTTTGCCGGCGGGTGCTTCTGGGGCGTCGAGGGTGTTTACGAGCGAGTCAAAGGCGTGAAGGATGCTGTATCCGGGTTCGCGGGCGGCGTCAAGGAAACGGCACACTACGAGACCGTCAGCACCGGAAGAACGGGCCATGCCGAATCCGTGAAGGTGGTGTTCGATCCCACTCAAATCACCTACGGCCAGCTTTTGAAGATTTTCTTCTCAGTGGTGCACGATCCTACTGAACTCAATCGCCAGGGCCCGGATGAGGGCACCCAATATCGCTCCGCCATCTTCTATGCGAACGATGATCAAAAGAAGGTCGCCGAAGCGTACATCGCGCAACTGGACGCCGCCCACGTCTACAAGCACAAAATCGTGACGGAGGTGTCACCACTCAAAGGTTTTTACGCCGCAGAGGGATACCACCAGCATTACCTGCAAAACAACCCGACTAATCCGTACATCTTTGCCAACGATATGCCGAAACTCGCGGCGCTCAAGAAGGAATACCCCGAACTGTACAAGAAGTAGTCGCTGCTGAAAAACGCGGTGCTTGCTGACGCGCGCGCCTCGGAGGTTGTTGTGACCTGTTCTGGTCTGGTTTGTCCCAGCTTCGGACAGCTGTCCCACTTCCTCTCACCACCTAACCCCAGCGTTTGTAATACCCGTCGACCGGACCGCCGCGTGCACTCCTGAACCGTTCGAGTTTTCCAAGGAGGCACGATGAAGAACCTTTCCCTAATCCTCACAGCAGGTGCTCTGCTGATGGTCCCGGCGCAGGCAGCCTGGGCGGCACCGCATACCTGCTCTGCGAATAACTTTCACGTCAACGATCTGGTCAGCTACGCGGAAACCCGCGAACAGCATCTTACGCCGCAATCGACCAACGCGATTGACCCCGGCGCGAACGGCTCGGTCGTTGTGCATGGTTGGAGCAATAACGACGTTCTGGTGAAGGCCTGTATCCAAACCGCCGCCGGCACCGACTCGGAAGCCCGGGCACTGGCCTCACAGGTTGAGATCGCGCGCGGACCCGGGCAGATCAAGCCTCACGGCCCATCGAGCGATAGCCACCATTACTGGGACTTGTCGTACGAAGTGTGGGTGCCGAACCACTCCAATCTGGAGATCAGCGCCAACAACGGCAGCATTTCAATCGAGACTGTCGAAGGGAAGATTCAATTCAGGACACTCAACGGCTCAGTACACCTGGCGCAGGTCGGCGGCGATGTCGACGGAACCACGACCAACGGATCGCTGCACGTCGATCTGGCGGGCAGTTCGTGGACCGGGCGCGGGCTCAACGCCACAACCACCAATGGCAGTATTCAGCTGAATGTCCCAGAGAACTACTCGGCCAATGTGGAAACTTCAACGGTGAACGGCCGGGTGCATGTGGATTTTCCGGTGAAAGTCAGCGGCGATGTGGGCAAGCGCCTGTCGTTCCAACTGGGCTCGGGTGGGGCCACCATTCAGGCGAGAACGACCAACGGCGGAGTGCATATCAGCCGGACGTAAAGGACGTGGTTCCATCCGCCGATCGGCCTTTTAATCCCACCTCAGAAACGCTCAATGCTCTTCGACGGTGATGCACACTAGCCGCATTCCCGTAACAGTTTTCCTGCGGCGTCGTCGGCTGCGGAAAGACGTTCCGGATCAAGGGGGCTTCGGTCGGATTCCGTGTAGTGCCTGGCGAACAGATTCCAGTCATGCACCCGCATATGCTTTATCAAATCGCCCGCTTTGGGCCCGGGCCTGACGTGACAGTAGTCGAAGAATCCCAGGATGTGAGCGCGCTCGGATTCCTGGATGGCATCGAACATCTCTTTAGCGGTCTCGTAGCCCAGCGCGTTGTGAGCATCCACTGGCAGCAGCGGCCCACCCAAGCTGGCGCAACTCAGCGCTGGAGGATCCCCTGCCAGCATGCGTGCCATGGTGAGCGTGGCGTATTCGGAGTTCTGGTTGTGGTGGACGGACGTGAAACGGGTGGTCGGCTCCGAGCGGAATTCCTGGTTCTCCCAGGAGTGGCCGGTTTGCAGGTTATGACCGCCGAACCGGAAGTAGAGGTCAAACTCGTGACGATTCCAGTTACCCCAACGGGTGAAGAACTGTTGGACCTCAAAGCGTAGAGCCGCTCGCCGCGGTACGAAAGAACGGCCTCCACTCTGGACCAACCAGACCGCAATCGGGCAGGCGACATCGACGCCACCATCTCTGGCAAGGCGCGTCAGCAACCCGCCAATGCGATTCAAAACCGCCGCTGCCGCGACAACCAGGTCGGGACTGCGTGGCGCGGGGTTTACCACAGCCTCGCCTGCCAGGCTTCCGGCCAGCAGCGCAGTGTCGTCTTTCAGCAGGGTCATCGGCGGCAGTGTCCTGCTGGCTTCATCGGCAATTCTGCCGATTTGCTTGAGTACTGCCGCTTTACTTATAGGAGTAAGTTAGAACTACAGCAACTCAGCGGCGCTGAAGAAGAAGGGGATCTCCTCGGCAGCTGTCTCCGGCGCGTCGGATCCGTGAACAGCGTTGCGCTCGATGCTTTCAGCGAATTGCTTGCGGATGGTTCCTTCCGCGGCGTTGGCCGGATTGGTGGCTCCCATCACGTCACGCCACTTCTTGATGGCGTCTTCGCGCTCCAGTACCAAAGTCACAACCGGGCCCTGGCTCATGAAGGTCACCAAGCTGGTATAGAAAGGTCGTTCTTTGTGGACGGCGTAGAAGGCTTCGGCTTCGGCCTTTGTAATACGGCGTTGCCTGAGGCCGACGATTTTGAAGCCGTTGCTCTGAATGAGGCTGAGGATGGCGCCGATGTGCCCGTTGGCGACCGCGTCGGGTTTGATGATTCCAAATGTGCGTTCAACTGACATGTTTCGTTTTTCGTTCCTTTGATTGGATGGTGTGGCCCTAACGCTGCGCCGCCAGTGCGGCCTGCATTTTCTCGCCCATCACGGCGGGCGAAGGGCACACGGTGATGCCGGCATCGGTCATTGCGGCGACTTTGTCTTCGGCTTTGCCCGAGCCGCCGGAGATGATGGCGCCGGCGTGGCCCATGCGGCGCCCCGGAGGCGCGGTCTGTCCGGCGATAAAGCCCACCACGGGCTTCTTGACGTGCTGTTTGACGTAAGCGGCTGCCACTTCCTCGGCATTACCGCCAATTTCGCCGATCATGATGATGGCGTGCGTATCGGGGTCCTCGTTGAAGAGCCGGATAGCATCGGTGAATGAGGTGCCGATGATCGGGTCGCCTCCGATGCCGATACAGGTCGACTGGCCGATCCCCAAGCGCGTGAGTTGTCCCACCGCTTCATAGGTGAGCGTGCCGGAGCGGGAGACGATGCCGACATGCCCGCGCAGATGAATATGGCCGGGCATGATCCCGATCTTGCATTCGCCGGGTGTGATGACGCCGGGGCAGTTGGGACCCACCAGGCGGGTGCCCGGTTTCGACTTCAGGAATTCCCAGACCTTGATCATGTCCGCGGCCGGGATGCCTTCGGTGATGCACACGACCAGTGCGAGACCCGTGTCGGCGGCCTCCATGATGGCGTCTGCGGCGTAGGGTGGCGGTACAAAGATGACCGAGGCATTCGCGCCCGTGGCGTGGACAGCAGCGTCGACGGTATTGAAGACGGGCCGATCGAGGTGCGATGTTCCGCCTTTCCCGGGTGTGATGCCGCCCACCACGTTGGTGCCATAAGCAATGGCCTGTTGGGCGTGGAATGTTCCTTCTTTTCCCGTGAAGCCCTGAAAAATGAGTTTGGTGTTTTTATTAACGAGTACGCTCATGCGCAAGCCTCACTACCTTCTCGGCGGCGTCCTTCATGCCGTCCGCAACCGTAAAGTTTAAACCGGAGTCCTTCAGAATCTGCTGGCCCAGTTCCACGTTGGTGCCTTCCATGCGCACCACAACCGGGATCTTGATTTCCAGCTCGCGCGCTGCAGCAATCACGCCGTTGGCCAGCGTGTCGCAGCGCAGGATGCCGCCGAATATGTTGATGAGTACGGCTTTCACGCTGGAATCGGAAAGCAGGATGCGGAAAGCGTTCTTGATCTGCTCCGCGCTGGCCCCACCGCCCACGTCCAGGAAGTTGGCGGGATGGCCACCGGCGTACTTAATGATGTCCATAGTCGACATCGCCAGACCGGCGCCGTTCACCATGCAGGCGATGTTGCCCTCGAGCTTGATGTAGTTCAGCCCGAAGCGCGAAGCTTCGACTTCAAGCGGATCCTCTTCGTTCAGGTCACGTAGCTCGAGCAGATCCTTGTGGCGATAGAGAGCGTTGTCGTCGAGCGTGATCTTGGCATCCAGTGCGAAGACCTTGCCGTCCTTGGTGAGGATGAACGGATTAATCTCGGCGAGCGAGCAATCAATCGCATCGTAGGTTTTGGCGAGAGCAGTCATCGCCGCGGCCGCCGCATTGATGCTGGGTGCTGGAATGCCTAGGCCGAAAGCAAGCTTGCGCGCCTGGTAGGGCTGCAGCCCAAAGCCGGGTTTCAGTGGCTCTTTCAGAATCTTCTCGGGCGTCTTGGCGGCGACTTCTTCAATGTCCATGCCACCTTCGGAGGAGGCCATGAACACCGGCACGCCCAGCGCGCGGTCGAGCACGATGCCGAGATACAACTCGCGCTCAATGGGTAGCGTCTGTTCGATTAAGAGACGCTGCACTACCCGGCCTTCGGGACCGGTCTGGTGTGTCACCAGCGTCATGCCCAGGATCTTTTTGGAGATCTCCGCGGCTTCAGTAGAGTCTTTGGCGACCTTCACGCCGCCGCCTTTGCCGCGGCCGCCGGCGTGAATCTGCGCCTTGACCACGACGCTGCCACCCAGCTTCTTAGCTGCCGCTTCGGCTTCTTCCACCGTGTAGGCGACTTCGCCTTTCGGCACAGGAACGTCGTATTTGGCCAGAATCGCCTTGGCCTGATATTCGTGGATTTTCATAGGGAGTTCAGTACGAAACAACGTACTTCGGGCAGAACAATCGAGGCAAAGCTCAGGTGTTCTTACCCTCGTCTAGTGTATCGCGGGGGTGTTTCCGCGCCTGGTGGGAGTTGGGTGCCGTCCTTTCGGCCTCGACGATAGATGCCATCGAAAGAGAGGTTAGAGCATGAACAAGCTCACGCCGTTCCTGTGGTTCAACGACAACGCCGAAGATGCCGCGGAATTAGAGAGTTGCTGTGAGGGGAACCCGGTGGATTACCGGTCACAAGCCCGTTTGCACGGGAGCAGTCTCCCAGAAGAAGGACTCCTGGGAGTCCGTGGCCCGGCGGGCCACCAAACTAGATGAAACGCGAGTTTCCTGTCTCCAGCACAGATCTCAGCATGAGCGCAGGAATGCACACCCTCAATGATGAAAAAGGTTGCGGCATTTTCGTCCGAACGGCGCGCTCCTCAGCTCATCGGGGACACCCCGGCCTGATGTCATGCTCACTTCCAGCGTCTCAAAGCGCCGGCGGAGCGCCAGCTCGCCGTGCGCGCTGTAGGCGTGTCCCCAAACGCGA
>JBAUOG010000041.1:0-3547 GCA_049579625.1 Bryobacteraceae bacterium | reverse complement strand
TCATACGGCAGCCCGACTGTCTCCAAACGCCGCCTGCGCCGTACTCGAATCACCTCGGCGACCGTTTCTCCGCGCTCGTTGACCCTGGGTTTGAACTTGGTCTTCGAGCCGTCGAAGACGCCTACCGATTGCTTTCACCGCCACCAGCGCCTGTTTCTCTTAATCGGTCGTCGATCTGCCGACAGTTTTAACTCTTTACTGCCAACGATCCCGCCATCCGCCGAAACGAAGTTAAGGATCAGGACCCGTTCCTCTGTTGCTGGCAGCAGCCGTGCCTCAAGTCGTTCGAGTCGCCGCTCGAGAGTCTTGTTGTGTGAAACCTTGCCCCCCTTGCAGAGGCTCGATCGGAAAGCCAGCGATCCAGGTGTTAAGTTCCGCATCGGTTGGCTGCTCGCCGCCCTCGCCGATCTTGTCAAGCCGCACGACCTCCCAGAGCGTGCCGTCCGGACAGAGCGACCGGGTGCACGTCGCCTCCTGGGGAGGACCGAGGCCCAGCTTTAGTTGCGCCAGGAGCACAACCATCTCACTCAGGAGCGCGACGAGTTGTGCGGGTGTCACTGTCCTCCGAAGTACTGCTCAATCGCCTGGTCGATGAAGAGTTCAGGCTTGAGGAGCGGATGCTGCACCACGGTGAGCGTGAGGGTCTGCGTGGGCTCCGAGTAGGCATAGGCGAGCACGATGCCCTCGAAGTTGGGTGTCTCGCCCGAGTCGCCGGCCAGGGCGAAGCCCTTCGCGGCGAGGTCGGCCCGCTTGGCCTCAAACTGCTCGCGGGTCAGGGTGAATGTCAGTTGCTTGCCGAGCATCAGTGGCCACCGATGGGATATCGGCCCACGCCTTAACGGTTTGCACTGAACCCACGCTCCATTAAACGACACAGGTCCGGTCAGCTGATGTGTCTACCGCCAGCCTGAGCGAGAACGACAGTAATCAATTCTAGTTATTGCCGAAGTAAGCGACGAGGCATAGGATAAAGCTGCTCTGTTTCCCGGATAGCACGACTTGCTCCTGGGTGGTCACAATGTCGGCTGGTTAGAAACTTCTAACTCTGAGGAGGACGGTATGAATCGGCTCCTTCAACGTGTTGGCTTTTGTGTCGGCGTCGCACTCCTGGGTGCGACGGTCGCACAGTCAAGCAGCATCACAACATTGGCTTCTGTAAACTGCGGCTTCGGCTTCAACAGTACGAGCCAAAATGGTCAGCAGATTACCTGTGGGTCGATTACGCAGCCTGGAATTGAGGCTAACGCGACGGCAACAGCGAGTCTTTACAGCGTTTCCGTCGAGGCGGGCTCAGGGTCATCGGTGCTCAACGGCCCACCCGGCGGAGCGGAAGCTACTGCGGTCGTAAATTATAGTGTAAATCTGGCGGGTTATGTGCCCGGGAACGCTTTGTTTGCAAACGTTTTCTCGAGCTGGTTTTCAAGCTTCGGCCAGCAGTCCAGTTTTTCCCTTTCGTTCGGAGGGCACTCGGTTTTAGTACCTCTCGGAAACAATATGGTCCCACTTGGCACGCAAGTTCCGTTTTCAACCATGATATATATGAGTGCCGATGCAACCACCGCCGCCGGATTTTTGGCCGCCGAATTTGACATGGGTACCTTGACAGTCACGGGACTGGTGCAGGAAACGGAGCCAGGAGTCTTCTCTCCCGTCGGAATCTCCATGGTTCCTGAGCCCTCCTGGCTTTTTCCGATTGGCGCGCTGCTCGTCGCGATAGGGGCGAGAAATCGGCGGCGCGGTTGTTCGGAATGTCGGAAGGGGATTTGAACTACGTCACGTCAATGACGGCTTCCGGAAGCAGCTAGAGCCCAGCTTGGAACATCGGGGCCTGCGCATCCGCCGTATGCGGACCACAGCCACGGTCACCTGTCGTTCGCCAATAAGCCGTCCGACGGCAAACAATTGACAGATATTGAGATTAGGGCGAACAATGATGCGATCCCGACTCTGCTTCTGTGTGTGTTTCGGTTTGTTCGTCTCTGTGGAGTGGCCACCAATCGATCGCGATCGAGAATGCTGCGCTCCGACTACAGCTTCGTGCTCTCCAGCGGACTCGAAAACGTCCGACGCTGACCACGTTTGATCGCCTGTTCTGGTCTGCTTTGGCGAGGCTGTGGTGCGGCTGGCGCGAAGCCCTCGTAATCGTTCAACCCGAAACCGTGGTCCGATGGCAACGCGAACGGTTCCGGCGGTTCTGGGCTCGTCTGTCAAAGACGAAAGGACACAAAGGGAGGCCCTGCATCCGGACAGAAGTACGGCGGCTCATTTTGAAAATGGCCTTGGACAACCCGCTCTGGCGCGCACCGCGGATCCATCGTGAACTCCAGATGCTGGGGATCGCAGTCTCAGAGCGGACGGTCTCGCGCATTCTGCTTGTTCTCTGCGGCGACAATACGTCGCGCCGAGGCCAGCCAGCGATGACGCAGGGATCTGACGTCTTCTTGGCTGATGCCGAGTTCACGAGCGGTTGCGGACTCGGAGACGCTGTCGCCCCAAAGCAGGATAACGCGTTCAGGTTGGACTTGGTCCTTGAATACTCGTTTGGTCTTGAATGATCAGGTCCAGAATCTCTCGTTGAACTGGTGATAGTTCTATCGACGATGGAAAGGGATCAATTGGTTGGCTTCTGTGCGCCTCCGGCGGCGGGTGCGCCGGTAGTTTCGCTGCGTTCGCGACCTGCTTGGGCATGATGAGTCTTAGCCCTCATCCCATCAATGGCAATCTTGCAGGAATCCAAGCACCGCCAAACTGCTTGAACCCTGTTCACAACAATAGCACCGTCTAAGCCCTCGCCGATGAGCGCGCGAAGCGGGACGCGAGCGGGTCTTCCAGCCGTCGAAGACGCCTCCCGATTGCGTTCATCGCCGCCAGCGCTTATTTCTCTTAATTGGCCGTCGATCTATAGACCGTTTGAACTCTTGAGTGCCGACAACCTCGCCGTCCGCCGAGATGAATTTAAGGATCAGGACCCGTTCCTCAGTTGCTGGCAGCAATCGCGCCTCAAGTCGTTCCAAGCGCCGCGTGAGGTTTTTGTTCGTCATTGTGTGAAGCCTGGCCATGGTTGCAGAGGCTCGATCGGGAAGCCTCTAATCCACGTGTTCAGTTCCTCGTCGGTTGGTTGCTCGCCGCCCTCGCCGATCCTGTCGAGCCACACGACCTCGAATAGAGTTCCGTCCGGGCAGAGCGACCGAGTGCACGTTGCCTTCTCGAAGCTCGGCTTGCAGTCCAGTCTGCGAGTCACCGGCGCATCCGGATCCTCCAAGCAAACCACAATACGAAACCACGTCCGTGGCTTGGGAGCCGGTGGGTTTAATTGATGCTCAATCCGGTTGAGCCGTCTCGTGATTGCTTTCATTCCTCGTTGCCCCGGGAGCCCTGAAAATTCGGGCGTTATGCGTACTTATCGGTAGCTACTTCTGCTGGCCCCGCAGCCTCTTCAAAGGCGCCTACCGGACCTTGGAGGAAACAGCGGATCATGTCGATCATGGGATTGCCGCCCGTCGATCGACGAATCAAATCCAAGTTCGCCGCCTGCTTAGGGCTGAGG
>JBAUOG010000040.1:0-3083 GCA_049579625.1 Bryobacteraceae bacterium | reverse complement strand
GGCGTTACTGTCGAGGCTATCCGGGTTGCGTTCATCGTGCTGAAACGTGTACGTGAATCGTTCTGTTCGCCGGTCAAAATGGTAGAGACCCTGGCTCGATGGCACCCATACTCCGTTATGCCCGTCGGCCAGAAGCTTGCCATTGAGCGAGCCCCCATTCATCGTGGACGCCAACCCGGCGGCGGCACCGGCATCAAATGGGTAATTCGTCAAGCGCTCTGAGTGCCGATCATATTTCACAAGCCCGATGATCGGGGAATGGGCGAGCACCCACAAATTGCCCGTTTCGTCTTCATACACACTGTCTGCGCTGAGGCCATTTCTGGTCGCGGGAGGGCGAGTAATCTGTCCTGCCTTTTGGTTCAAATGAAACAGACCGCGGTCGCCAACAAACCAGATCTCCTGACGGCTATCCTCGATGACTTGAGTGATCCGCCCAACAAACTGGCCATCGCTGTCATTTGGATAATGAGCAAATCCTCCGGTCGTCGGATCAAACCTGTCGAGGCCGGCGTCTTGGGTGCCAAACCAAAGATTGCCCCGGCTGTCTCGAGCGATGCTCGTGACATTAGTACCACCGATACCATTGGAGTTGTTAGGGTCATGAAGGTAGCGGGTAAAGCGTTCG
Organism: Bryobacteraceae bacterium; assembly: GCA_049579625.1. Taxonomy (GTDB): domain Bacteria; phylum Acidobacteriota; class Terriglobia; order Bryobacterales; family Bryobacteraceae; genus CAJCIT01. The sequence continues at coordinate 2,455 of JBAUOG010000040.1, read as the reverse complement.
GTTGTAGGGTCGAATTTGTTCACCCCGGTATTGGTGGCAATCCACAGATAGCCGTGATCATCTTCGAGCAGATCTTGAATAAAGTTGGAGCTTAAACTACCAGGGTCGTTGGGGTTGTTCTTGTATACAACGAAAGTGTTGCCATCATACCGATTGAGGCCGTCTCGGGTGGCAAGCCACATGAACCCCCGGCGATCCTGCAAAATGACACTGACAAAGCCTTGAGATAGGCCATCGTTCGTGGTTAGGTGTGTGAATTTGAGGTCCCTCACCTGAGGATGGCCGTCCTCACCATGCATGTCCTGAAACTGGCGCGGGGTCGGGTCGGATCTACCGTCCCCGCGGACACCGGCGTTCGTTGTCACGGGGGCGAAGCCGGTCGCCGCCCTGGGTTCAGCCACAATGGCACATGAAACGTAAATAATGCACAGAAGCAAAGTCAGGCCCGCTCCCCGTGTCACGAGCGGCTCTCCTTCCGCTCGAACTCCCTCCTCTTAGCGCACGCAGTGAACGCGGACAACAACTCGATATCCGACTGGGTACTAACCAGATGGGCTCCGTCGCGAACAACCGCGTGCTCGTTTACAGCAAGAACTCGAATCACAGTCTCACCCCGTCACCCTGGGGAACCACGAAAAACGAGGGCGTGCCTGCTGCTTGGCGTAGGCGATCGAACCCGCAACGCTTAAATCGATTTCCGTCCCTGTTCCGGCCCCACTCAAAATAACTAGTTTCGAACCGATCCGCCGGGAGCGTTCCCGCATTCCCGCTAAACCGTAGTGCCCAGCGCGCCCCCGCTCCGCGACTTCCGGGCCGATCCCTTTGCCATCGTCGCGGATTCGCAAACGGAGGAACTGCTCCTCAAATGTGAGTTCTGCTTCGATCCGGGTTGCGCCGGCATGCGTGAAAGCATTTCGCAGCGCTTCGCGGGCGATGCTATAAACTTCGTCCCGGACGATAGGATCAAGCTCGCGTATCGGTCCTTCGACAGCCAGCCGGAAACTCGCCCCATCCTTGCTCGCCAGTTCCTCCCCCACCGCCCGTATGGCGTTCGCAAGATCGCTGGTCGTGATCGACGACCGCAAGTCTTGCACTGTGCGGCGCCCCTCGATGATGGCGCGGTCCCCGATCTCCAGAGTCTCTTCGAGTTCGTCCTTGGCAGCCCCAGCGGGCAGCATCTCGTTGACTGCCTGGAGGTGCATCATAAATCCCTGAACGGTTTGCAACAAATTATCGTGCAACTCGCGCGCGATACGCATTCGCTCATTCAGGCGGGCCTCGCTAGCGATCTGGAACCGCCGGTGGAGTTGCCGGACACGGATTCGGTACACCAGCCACAGCAGCACCAGAGAAACAAGCGCGCAGAGAGCGCGAAACGAATTCGTTTGATAGAAAGCAGGGTCAATCGAAAACTCAAGCGCGTCGCCGGCCTCGTTCCACACCCCGCTGTTGTTGGAGGCGATCACGCGGAAGCGATAATGGCGGGGAGGAAGATTGGTGTACTGCGCCTGGCGGTCGTTGATCACTTCCTTCCAGTCCGTATCCTGGCCCTCCAGCTTGTACTTGAAATGAACCTTCTCCGGCGCGACGAGGCTAAGAGCCGTGTAATCGATCTGCAGGTCGCGCGTAAGCGACGGCAGACGCAAGTTAGGAACTGCGTCGGCCGTTAAGTTCTGCCAGTACGTTTTGTGGTCCGCAACGAACTGTTCGATGTGGACCGGTGGAGGGAGCTGGTTCACAGCAAGATGATGAGGATCGACGACTTGGATCCCTTCTCCCATCGCGAACCACAGTTTGCCATCGGTGGACTTCGCGGAGGGAGGACCGAAGTAGGCAGGCGACACCGGGTGGAGCCCGACGCCGTCCGCAACACCCCACACGGTCGTCTCAACACTCCGCTTCGGATCGGCGATCCAAGAGTCCAATTCGCTGCGCGCGATGCGTACCAGGCCGCAGCGCATGTACAACCAGAGCGAACCATCATCGTCCTTGATGGTCCAGTGGACGGCATCGCAGGGCAAACCATTTCTGGTTGTGAGCGTGGCGATGAGGCCGTCTTTAATCCGGCTCAGGCCGCCCTCGGTTGCGGCCCACAGCGCCCCATCTGCGCCGAGTTGAAGCCCAGGGACAGTGCCCTTTCCAAGCCCTTCCGCAGGTGTGTAGGACGCGCGGCTCTGACCATCCTTGAAGTACAACACGCCGCCGTCCTTCCAGAACGAAAGCCATATCCCGCCGCGCTCACGGTCAAAGAGTAGAACCTTGGCCTGTTGGCTACGTCCTAGCACTGACCACGGGAAATGTTCCACCAAACGTCCATCGAGCAGGTGCGAGAGGCCCTTGTTTCCCGAAAGCCAGAGGCTGCCCGCCTTGTCCCCCGTGATGGAATACACTTCTGTGCTAGGTACGCCACTTAAGGCAACGAACCTGCCGTTACTGAAATAGGCAAATCCGAGAG
>JBAUOG010000039.1:0-4448 GCA_049579625.1 Bryobacteraceae bacterium | reverse complement strand
CCAGCACAGAACCGCGCGCGTCAGCAAAGCGGCTGCCACATGTTTTGCGATGCTACTGTTACGCGTTCCCGCTGCTCAGTTCGTGGCCCGGAATTTTTCAAACTTTATGTCTGATTCCGCCGTGAACTTACGATAATTCCGGAACGCCAGCTCGTTCTTGACGCAATTTCCCGTGCCCGCCATGCACGCCATGTTCTCGCTGGCCGTGGGCAGTAAATACCGTTTGCCTTCGATATCGACAAAGCCATACTCCACCATCGTCTCGGCCTTGTCGTAGGTAAAATCGCGCGGCAGATAATTAGCTCGCTGCTCGATCCGGAGCACGCGCCGGCTCTCCTTATCAATCCAGATACTGCCGCTGTACGAAGGCTTGTACTTGCGCCCGTCGGCGGAGACAATCACCCAATGTGAGTTGGGCTGCTCCACGGAGAGGTTATAAACTAACGCGGGGCGTCCCGCAATGGTGTCGTCGCCGCGCTTCACGAAAACGGCGGCCGTGCCTGGCGACAGAATATCCTCCAGCGTAATCGCAAACTCGCCCGTTGACCACGACCCCGTGTTCTCCACCGGTCCTTGCGGGGGCCGTCCATTGACAAGGATGTTGCGGTAGTCCTCTTTGCCGTCGACGCATGCGACCTCCGCCGTCACCACGTCGATGGGACTCCAGTTTCGCGGGCCAAAGTTACTGCGAAAGCGCGTCGTCACTTGCTTGACCAGAAAGTTCGGCAACTCCGCCGTGAAGGACGCAGCGGCATCGCGCGCATCGGCAATCACCGGATCAAGCTGTCTGCCGTCCGGGATATCACCGCTCTCGGCCGGTTCATTCTCAGGAACGCTCCGCCGCAGTGTGGGGCGTGAGGCGTCGCTGGCGGTGTCATCGCTGGAAGCGGAAGGCGGGCTGCCGGCGGTCTTTTCCTTCGCCACGGTTGTGTGCGGGTTCTTTAGATCCGTGGCGGCCGGTGTTGCGATACTCGCCTCCTCCACCGGTTTCGAGGCTGCATTGCGTTCCTCTTCTGTTGCCACCCGAACCAGCACGACCTTTAGCGCTGTTTCCGGATCGTCAGGATTCGCCTGAACCGTCAAATGGTCGCCCGGGTGCAGTAGAGAATCACGAACGGGTTCGCCCTCTTTATTTTGGAACTGTGTTTTTGCCAGCAGACGGAAACGGAGCACCCGGTTCTTAGTCGTCTCGAGCAGCAGATCTTTCTCGCCTAGCTTTCGAAGCGAACCGTCGGCGCTGGCCAGGGTAGTCTTCACGCCAGTGCTTGAGGTCGGGTCGGCCGACTTGTCTTTCGGATGGCGCTGGGGCAGATTGATTTGAGGTACCGGGATACCGATGGGAATGCCGCCCGGCAAGCGAGCTGGGTAATTACTAGGATACTGGCCGGGAGGATACTGCCCCGGCGGGTATTGTCCCGGGGGATACTGCCCGGGAGGGTACTGGCCGGGAGGATACTGTCCGGGATATTGCGTAGGATCGTTGGGGTTTGTCTGCCCCCATCCGATCGTGCAAAGAAAAAGGAGAACCGCTGGAATCCGGCTGGTGAGACGCACGCGAACGTCCTCCTTACGTCTCAATACTATACCCTCCGAATCCTCCTCTGGGCGCCCGCCGGCAATGCCCCATTGGTGCGCACTGTAAACTGGTTCTAACACCAATCCCCCGGTATTTCATCGAAAACGAGGTCGAATCGAGTTGCGTCGCGACTATCACAAGTGGTACAGCCAGCGGTTAAACCGCCACATGGAACTGCTCTCCTATGGCCACGCCGGCATGCCCATCCTGGTGTTTCCCAGTTCCATGGGTAAGTTCTTCGAGTATGAAGATCGCGGCATGATAAACGCGATCTGGCAAAAGATCGAGAATGGCCATCTGCAGCTATTCTGTGTCGACAGTGTGGACCAGGAGAGCTGGTACAACAAAGGCCTTCATCCCCACGATCGCGTGGCCCGGCATATCCAATATGAGAACTACGTGCTGTTCGAGGTTCTGCCGTTGATCCGGGGCACAAACGGCTCGCAGCAGATCTGCGCCACAGGCTGCAGCTTTGGCGCCTATCATGCCTTGAACTTTTCGCTGAAGCATCCGGACGTCGTTAGTTACTGCGTCGCCATGTCAGGCGCCTTCGACATGCGCTCGTTTCTGAATGGCTATTACGACAATGAGTGCTACTTCAACAACCCCATCGATTATCTGCAAAACCTTTCGGATCCCTGGTTCCTCGATCACTACCGGCGGGTGAACTTCGTGTTGGCCGCGGGCGATTGGGACATCTGCCTTGGCGAAAACTATCGCATGGCGCAGTTGATGGGGACCAAGGGCATCCCGCATAACCTGGATGTGTGGACGGGCGGTCGCCTCCATGATTGGCCGCTCTGGCAACAGATGGCGGTAAAATTCTTTTGATTTGAGAGGTCGCGCCATTTAGCGCGGGCGAAAGGCAAAATCGAGATGCCCAAAATTGGAATCCTCTATGGGATGGAAAACACCTTCCCATCGGCCCTGGTCGACCGCATCAACGCCAAGAAGGTGCCCGGCGTTGTGGCCGAACATCTCAAGATCGGCGCGGTCAAAATGGCCGAACCCAGCGAGTATCGCGTCATCATCGACCGCATCTCGCAAGACATTGAGTTCTACCGCGCGTTCTTGAAGAACGCCGTCTTGAGTGGGACGATCGTCATTAACAACCCCTTCTGGTGGAGTGCCGATGACAAGTTCTTCAACTACGCCTTAGCCAGCAAACTCGGCGTGGCCGTTCCGAAGACGGTTGTTCTTCCGCACAAATCCCACCCGCCGGGGACGTCGGTTCAATCCATGCGCAACCTCAAGTTCCCGCTCAACTGGGACGAGGTATTCGAGTACATTGGATTTCCGGCCTTTCTGAAACCCTTTAGCGGCGGCGGCTGGAAACACGTCTATAAAGTCCACAACCCCGACGAGTTGTTTGCTGCCTACGACCAGACCGGCACGCTCTGCATGACGCTGCAGACCGGCGTCAACTTTGAGGAGTATTACCGCTGCTATGTGATCGGGCAGGAAAAAGTGCATATCATGCCCTACGATCCGCGCCAGCCCCACCATCTGCGTTACGTTAAAGACGGCAAAGTGAGTTCCCCGACTATGGAGGACCGCGTCACACGCGATTGCCTGACGCTGTGCCGCGCGCTTGGCTACGACTTCAACACCGTGGAGTTTGCCGTGGAGAATGGCATCCCGTACGCCATCGACTTCCTGAATCCGGCGCCCGATGCCGATATTCACTCCGTAGGAGAGGCCAATTTCGAGTGGGTCATTGAGGGTGTGGCGGAACTTGCCATTAAGAAAGCGCTTGGTAAAGAGGATCCGCGTGTCGATTACCGTTGGGCTTCGTTTTTAAATCCGGTCTCGTTAGGTCCCGCGTCGTAGCGCACAAAAGTGGCGAGTTAGTCTGGTTGTAAAAGGTGCATTGATGAAGCCAAGTTTGACCATTGGGATCGAAGAGGAATATCAGACGGTCGACCCCGTAACGCGCGATCTTCGATCGCACATCGATGCCGAGATCATCTCCAAAGGCAAATTGCTGCTCAAAGAAGCGGTAAAAGCCGAGATGCATCAATCCGTCGTTGAAGTAGGCACGGGCATTTGCAAGGACATTAAAGAGGCGTCCGTCGAAGTTAAACAGTTGCGCCGCCAGATCATCGACCTTGCCAAGGCCAACAATTTGCGCCTGGCCGCGTCGGGTACTCATCCGTTCGCTGATTGGCGCAAGCAGGATATCTATCCCGACGAGCGTTATCACACCATCGTTGAGGACTTGAAGATGGTAGCGCGGGCCAACCTGATCTTCGGGCTCCACGTGCATGTCGGCGTCGAGGATCGCGAGACAGCCATCCATCTGATGAACGCGGCACGCTACTTCCTTCCGCACATCCTCGCGCTCTCAACTAACTCGCCCTTCTGGCTCGGCATGGACACCGGGCTCAAATCGTATCGCTGCAAGGTCTTCGACAAGTTTCCGCGCACCAATATCCCGGACTACTTCCCTAGCTATGGCGAATACGAGAGCTTCGTCAATCTGTTGATCAAGACCAACTGCATCGACAACGCCAAGAAGATCTGGTGGGATATTCGGCTTCATCCGAACTTCCCGACGCTCGAGTTCCGTATTTGCGATGTGCCAATGCGGGCGGATGAAACCATTGCCCTGGCGGCGTTGATTCAAGCGACCGTCGCGAAACTCTACAAGCTGCACGCGGAAAACCAGGGCTTTCGTCTCTACCGCCGTGCGCTCATCATGGAGAACAAGTGGCGCGCTGCGCGCTACGGCATCCAAGGTAAGATTATTGACTTTGGCAAGAAGATAGAGGTCCCCGTCAAAGACCTTATCTACGAATACCTACATTTTGTGGACGACGTGGTGGACGAGTTAGGCTCGCGCCACGAAATCAACTATGTGCACCACATTCTG
>JBAUOG010000038.1:0-11708 GCA_049579625.1 Bryobacteraceae bacterium | reverse complement strand
CCGTTACACGACGTTGGCGGCTGAAGAAATTGTTGCGCGCGGGAAGGCCGTCACGCTGCGTCATATACTCGCCGATCCGATCTGGACCTTTTTTCAAACTTATTTCTTGAAAAGCGGGTTTCTGGATGGGATGGAAGGGCTAGCCATCGCATACATGGCGGCCTTCTACAATTTCCTGAAGTATGCCAAGGCGCGTTACATGAGCCCGGGACGGGAACACTAACCAGCCGCTGTTAGAACGCCGACTAACTGAGCATTCCTATTGCGCATCCTACACATCGATACCGGCACCGAAATGCGCGGCGGTCAGCATCAAGTCCTGCTGCTGTTGAAGACCCTTCAAACGATGGGGTGCGAGCAGTCGTTGCTCGTCAGGCACTCAGGACCGCTCGCTGAGATGGTCCAGTCCGCCGGGTTCCCCGTCCACGTCGGCGGACTGACGGCAACTTGGCGGCTCTCCCGTTCCTTCGATATCGTCCATGCGCACGACGCTCGCGCGCACCTTTTGGCGGCGGCGTCCGCCGCGCGGTTTGTCGTTTCCCGCCGAGTTGCATTTCCGGTAAAACGCACGCCGGCATCACGCTGTAAGTATGCGAGGGCTGCGCGTTATCTTGCTGTTTCACACCATGTCGCACGCGAGCTCGAGTCAGCCGGAATTCCTCAGGCGAAGATCGATATCGTCTATGACTCGGTCGAAACTCAGGAGAGCATACCGGCGTGGGATCCCACGGCCCCGGCCGTTGCCCTCGCTTCAACGGATCCGATGAAAGGCCGCGATCTTGTCGAACGGGCCGCCCACGTATCCGGTGTTCCGGTTGTGTTTTCGGATGACCTCGCGCTTGATCTGCGGCACGCCTCCCTGTTCGCTTACATTACGCGGTCGGAGGGGCTTGGGTCAGCTGCGCTACTCGCCATGTCGCTTGGGGTTCCCGTTGTAGCCAGCGCAGTGGGCGGTCTGCCCGAGATCGTCGAACATCAGCAGACTGGCTTGCTGACCGGCAATGAGGAAGGCTCGATTGCCCGCGCCATGCGCCGCATCCTGGAGGAACCCGATCTGGCTCTTCGTCTGAGGACGTCAGCTTTTGCCGCAGTGAAGGAGCGATTTTCCCCCGAGCATATGGCACAAGACACTCTAGCTTCTTACCGGAGGGCGATTGGATCCTGACCCTGACTTTCTCGTGCCCTTATGGTTGCTTGCAGGTCTGTTTGGACTGCTGTTCGGCAGCTTCCTGAACGTTTGTATTTACCGCGTCCCGCGCGATCTTTCCATCGTTTGGCCCGGTTCGTCTTGTCCGGCCTGCGGCGCTCCAATCGCCTGGTACGACAACCTGCCCGTGCTCAGCTTTCTGATTCTTCGTGGCCGTTGCCGGCACTGTGCACAGCCAATTGGATACCGGTATATTGCGGTTGAAGTCGCTACGGCGTTACTGTTTGGTTTCATCACGGCTTTGTTTGGCTTGACGTTGGAGTCGTTGAAAGCGTGCCTGTTCGTCTCGATTCTGATGGTTCTCTTTTGGACCGACGTCGAGGAACGTTTGCTGCCCGATGAGTTCACGCTGGGTGGTAGCCTGCTCGGCCTCATCCTTGCCGCCTTTCTGCCCGTGAACAGCATGTTAGCCAACAGCCTGATTCCGGCCGCCGGCCTGCGTGTTCAATCGCTTTTCAATTCCGCCGCCGGTGCGTTGTTGCTTGCCGTCCCGCTCGCGGGCATTGGTTGGTTATACCAGCGCGTCCGTGGACGGGTTGGCCTCGGCATGGGTGACGTGAAACTGCTGGTTCTAATAGGCGCCTTCCTGGGGGCCGAGCGTGGACTGGTTGCTCTATTAATTGGATCGCTGTCCGGTTCTGTCGTCGGAGTTACTTACATTCTAGTTAGACGAAAGGACCCGCAAACTTACCAACTGCCCTTTGGCAGTTTTTTATGCGCGGGAGCAGTGATTTCTGCCCTTTGGAATAGTGAAATCAGCTGGCTCCTTGGTGTACGATAGAGCTTTATCCCATGAAGGAACTCCTGAAAGAGCTGGTTCCGGGCGAGCGGGATTGGCTACTTGCCCGGGAACTCGATCCAAAGCGACTGCCTGCCCACATCGCCATTATTATGGACGGCAATGGTCGCTGGGCGCGCCAGCGAAATTTTCCTCGCATCATGGGGCATCGAGCCGGCGTTACATCCGTGCGCACCGTGACAGAGACCTGCGCCCAGCTTGGAATCGAAGCGCTTACGCTCTACGCGTTCTCTGTCGAGAATTGGAAGCGGCCGCGCCACGAAGTGGAAGCTCTGTGGCGCCTGCTTCGACATTATTTGCGCCGCGAGCTTCCCACGCTCATGCGGAACGACATTCAACTTGTCGCGATAGGCCGGCTGGAGTCGCTCCCGGCCGCTGTTCAGGATGAGCTGTCGAGCGTGATGGAAAAAACGGCTTCCAATCGCGGCATGCGTTTGAACCTCGCCATTAACTACGGTGGCCGCACCGAATTAGTGGACGCGGTCAATGCGATGATCGATGGCGCTCGTCTGGAAGGCACACTCGATTCGCTCGAGGTGAACGAAGAGACCATTTCGGCCTATCTCTACACGGCCGGCCTTCGTGATCCCGACCTCCTGATTCGAACCTCCGGCGAGATGCGCATCAGCAACTTTCTCCTCTGGCAGATTGCGTATGCCGAAATCTTCGTAACCAATACGCTCTGGCCCGACTTTGGACGGACGGAACTGCTCGAAGCGGTGCTCGACTACCAACAACGCGATCGCCGGTTTGGCGGCGTCACCCGTACCACGGCCTCGCCAGTCGAGGAAGAAGATCCGCTCCTGCTCGAAGAACTCGAACTGCCTCTGCGCTAATGTCAGAGCGTAGCGCTGCCTGCGCTCGGAGCCGACACAGACCATCATGAAGCGGGTCATCACCGCCATTCTCCTGGCCGTTGTTGCCACCTATCTGATCTTTTGGGCGCCGTGGTGGCTGTTTCTTCTCGCTGCAGCCGCCTTGGGTGTCATTGGCTACTGGGAGTACTCCGGGCTCGTGAGAGGGCACGGAATTCCGCGTCCAGGCGTGTTTGGGTTACTTGCCGGCCTAGTGGTCCTACTAGCTCCTCAGCAACATCTGCTTTTGCTGGGGCTGAGCTTGCTCACCGTTCTGGCGCTGGCAACGGCGCTCCGCTACGATAACCTGGGCGATGTTCTGCCTCAAGTAGCCGCGGCATTTCTGGGCGGTCTTTATACGTTCGCTCCCTGGCGCTTCGCGGACTTGTTGCGGAACGAGAGCCCTTACTGGTTATTTTTCGCGCTCTCCATCTGCTGGGTCGGCGATACGGCGGCATATTATGTCGGGCGCAGCTTCGGAAAGCATCGCATGGCCCCGGTGGTGAGCCCGAAGAAGAGCTGGGAAGGCGCCATCGGATCTGTGTTCGGCTCCGTGATCTATGGCGTGGCCTTCATGCACTACTTCGTTCCCGACGCGCCTTCCTGGCAGATCGCCCTGATGGCGGTTGCTGGGAACATTGCGGGTCAGTTTGGTGATCTCGCGGAATCCGCCATGAAACGCGGCGCCGGCGTCAAAGACAGCGGCAGCATTCTGCCCGGCCACGGGGGGCTGCTCGATCGCATCGACGCGGGATTGTTCTCTCTGCCGGTGGTTTATCTGTGCGTCGCGGTGCAGAAGGGTCTGCTGTTTTAGTCGCAACATCACGAGTGTGTCTGCCGATCAATCAACTTCTGCCGGGAGTCAACCGCGCGTCCCAGCACAGAACCGCGCGCGTCAGCGAGCGGACGACGGGTCAGCAAATCAACCTGGCCTCCGTGGCTCTAACCATGACGCAGAACGCACGCTGAAAGCCCAGCGCATTGGAAGTTGGCCGCTCGACCTAATGAATCGTTCTGGTCTTCCGATTCATGTAATCTAAGAGCAGATATTGCCCCAGTGTATAAGGCGTCGTGAAATACGCCTTGCCCTGGCACATTTCGGTGACCTTCTGAACGAACTGCACCAGGCCATAGTCGCTTGCCAGCATGAACGTGTTAATCAACACGCCTTGCTTCTTGCAGCGTGCCACTTCTTCGAATGTCCGGCTCAGCACCAGCGGGTCCAGACCGAAGGCATTCTTGTAAATCCGGCCGTCTTCGAGCGTAAGGGCAGAAGGCTTGCCGTCCGTGATCATGATGATCTGCTTCATGTCCTTCCTCTCCGCCGCCAGTAGCCGTTGCGCCAGAATGAGGCCGTCCCGGGTGTTGGTGTAATACGGGCCAACTTGCACGCGCGCCAGGTCCGAGACGCGGACCTCTTCGGCTGAGTCGTGGAACAGAACGCAGCGCAGCGAATCCCCCGGGTACTGGGTGCGGATCAAATGCGAAAGCGCCATCGCCACTTTTTTGGCCGGCGTGAAACGATCTTCGCCGTAGAGGATCATGCTGTGGCTGCAATCGAGCATGAGCACCGTCGCGCAAGAACTCTGATACTCGGCTTGATGCACGTGTAAGTCGGAGTATTCCAATTCCAGTGGAAGCTTTAAACCTTCGCGCTGCATGGCAGAGAACAGGGTCGCGCTGATATCCAGGTTCATCGTGTCTCCAAAGCTGTATAGCTTTGAGCCGCCGCTGGAGTCGATGCCCGTTGCAAGCTCGCGCGTGTCGTGCGCTCCGAAACTCGATTTGCCGAGCGACCCGAGGAGATCCTTCAGTGTCTTGAAGCCGAGAAAGTCGATGGCCTTATCGGTGACTTCGAAGTGCATCTCTGTTTGTGGTCCGCCCTCTGTCCCTGGCGCCGTCGGATTGTCGGGCGGAGGGCTTTCGGTGTTGATGTACCCCGACTCTTCCAGCTTTTCGATCAGGCGTTGCATCAGCTTTTCGCGCTGCTGTGCGGACATCTGTTGCAGTCGCTGGCGAATCTCCTCGGCCCGCTCCTCATCGAACATCTCGCCCGATTCGAGCGCCCGTTCAATCGCTTGTTTCAGATTCTCCAGCGTGTGCTGGTTCATCTCTGAAAACTGCATGTATGGATCCTGAAACCCGCTCTCCAACAGAAAGTCGGAAAGAGCCTTGAGCAGATCCTCGACATCGACTCCGAGATCTTCTTCCGAAAAGCGCGAGTATGAGATCCACTTCATGATCGGTTCATCTAGGTCCGCGGGGCGAGTGAATTCCTGTCACCTTAATTCAAATTGCGCCGGCCTCCGCCGCCACCCCGGCGCGGGTCGTTTCCGCCCCTCCGGAAATCTTCGGTGCGCTCCTCGCGAGGTGCCCGCTCGCCGGCAACGAACTCGTGCTCCTCATTTCGGCTGATGCGCTTCTGCGCGTAGAGGCCTTCCAGAATGAACTCCGCAGCCGAAGCGCGCAGCGCGTCACTGCCGCCCTCGCCGACGCCCAGCTTTCCAGTGAATTCGAACAGGTCCTGGATTCTTGTCAATTGCTTGACCAGTTCGTGCGACGAGATGGTTTCGCCCAGCCGCAGTGAACCGCCCAGCTCAAACCACTGCACCACTTGTCGGAGATTCGCGCCATCGAAATAGCCGTTAAAAACCTTTCCCACGGCGGTCCGTATCAGTTCGCGCGCGATGACATCTCCACCCTTCAGCTCACCCTCATACTCCAGTTCGAGTTTTCCGGTGATGGAGGGAAGCGCCGCATATAGGTCGAGCACGCGGGGAACTGCATCCGCGTCCTTTGCCCGGAGCGCCCGCCGCTCCGCATTCGAGATGGCATTCTCCAGCATGGTGATCGGCAGTCTTTGTGAAACACCTGATCGCTTGTCGACGCGCTTGTCGTCGCGTGCCAGGAACGCAACCTGCTCCACTACTTCTCGAATGTACTGGGGCACCTCGACCGGCACCGGCGATTTTCGCTTCGACCAGGCTTCCTGCTCCGTGATGGCGATTCCTTGCTCCAACGCCTGCGGGTAGTGAGTTCGGATCTCGCTTCCGATGCGGTCTTTCAAGGGAGTAATAATCTTCCCGCGCGCAGTGTAGTCTTCGGGGTTCGCCGTGAACACCAGCATCAGGTCGAGCGGCAGGCGAATAGGATAGCCCTTAATCTGCACGTCGCCCTCCTGCATGATGTTGAATAAGCCCACTTGCACTTTGCCCGCCAGGTCAGGCAGCTCGTTGATCACAAAGACGCCCCGGTTGGCTCGCGGCAACAGTCCGTAGTGAATAGTCAGTTCGTCGGAGATGGTCTGGCCGGTTCGCGCCGCCTTGATGGGATCGATGTCTCCAATCATGTCAGCGATCGTCACGTCGGGCGTCGCCAGCTTCTCTACATAGCGCTCCTCTGCTTTGACCCAGGCAACCGGCGTCTCATCGCCTTGGACCGCCACCAGTTCCTTGCATCGCTTACAAATGGGGCGCAGTGGGTGGTCCTTAATCTCACAGCCCGCGATGTACGGCGTCAGGGGATCCAATAAGCGAGTCAGCAGCCGCGCGATTCGTGTCTTAGCCTGTCCACGCAGACCCAACAAGATGAAATTATGCCGCGAAAGAATGGCGTTCGTGATCTGCGGCACAACCGTATCTTCATAACCCATCACGCCGGGGAACAGGTTTTCACCGCGCTCCAGTTTGCAAATCAGGTTGATTCGCAATTCGTCCTTGACGCTTCTCGTCTCATGCAAGTGCTCCGCAAAACGGCTATGCCGGAGGGCACCGAGGGTGTGGGGCAGGTCGGAAAGATTCATGAGCAAACCAAGGCGGGGCAACTCAATTCGACGCGGGATCCACATCCGCGACATCGATGGTACCCCGGTAAGACCGATTCTAGCAGCGTGTTTTTGAGCGGCGTTTGTGCCATTTCAGAAAGATCGCTTCGCGCTGCCGTTCAGTTGTGATATGTTCTCGAAGTCAAACGCACAGTTTGATTTTGGTTCGGTGACTTGCCGGTCTTAACTCGTGAAACGACAGGATTCAACCTCGATGGACTTCCAACTGAATTGGCGGAAGCTCCAGCAGATGGGACTTAACGCCTACGAGGCGCGCTCGTACCTGGTGTTGGTGGGACATCCTCGCTTTAAGGCGCTGGAACTGGCCGCCCGCTCGCATGTGCCACGGCAGAAGATCTATGAGGTCCTCGACAGCCTGGTCGAGAAAGGCTTCGCCCAGGTGATCCAGGAGAAGACCAAGCTGTTCTCGGCGGTCGACCCGAGCATGGCAATCCCGGGCTACCTCGCCCGCCGCAACAAGGCGCTGCAAAATGAGATTACCGAACAAGCGCGCCTGGCGACCGGCCTCATCCAGGATCTTCGCGACGCGTTCGAAGAAGGGCAGGGCGGTCGCGGCACGCTCGACTTCTTGAATCTGGTAAACGATCCCACCCAGACCGCCCTTCACTATCGCCGCATGCTGGCCAACTCACACCACTCTTACGCCGAGTTCTCCCGGCCTCCCTTCGCGGTAGACCCTCTGGACGAGCAGTTGGTTCGAGAGGCCAACGCGCGCGGAGTAGCGTGCCGTCTTCTGATCGAAGCGGGTCCCATCGACCTGGAGCATCGCGAGCGGCTCAACGATTACAAAGACGCCGGCATCGAGATTCGGTTTTCCGAAAAGCTTCCTCTGAAGCTGGCGCTATTCGACCAGAAATGCGGCCTGGTGGCTTTGCTCGACCCCGTTCTGACACGTCCGTCATGGACCGCGGTCGTGTTTGAGCATGAAGGCTTCGCCGAGGGCATGAGCGGCTTGTTCGAGAATTATTGGTGCCGCGGGCGAAAAGCCTGAGGCGTGGTGCTGGGTCTTGCAGCACCCGTACAGTTGGAACGGCCGACCTGCCACGTGGTAACGACTCTGAAAGACACCACGCGTTGGCCACTTCGTCGCTTCGAACCATTCGAGGTGTTTCTGCATCGTTTGGGGCGGACTAGGCGGCCTTTTTGGGCTCGCCGGCGAGGAGAGCGACGACTTTGTTCTCGACAATGCCTTCGCCCGTGCAGTGCGAGGCCAGTTTTTTGGCATTTCCCAGGCGTACTTTATTGAAGAGTAAGTCGTGAGAAATAACGAAGCCAAACCGGGCTGGATCAAACGGGGCGTTCTGCTGCATGTGCGCGGCAGCAATCGCTTTAAGCTCCATTGTCGCCTGTTTTTCCTTCTCCAATTAGGCCGTGCCGGGGAGGCGTTTTGGCAAGCCGAGTCGTACGATCACTGGGTGCGGGACCAGGACGAGTGGAACAGGATACGAACCTAATTAAGCCCAAGGCTTAAGTGAGCGCTGGAGGACTACCCTACATAGCTGCTTTCGAAGGAATCGGTCGCTTGACTTACTGAGGGCCGCTGCGTAGCGTTTCCGGTTTCTTGAGCCACACCCGGTAGTTCTTCGCGTCCGCAAAGGGAATCAGCAGCAGCGGCTTCGGCTGGCCGTCGCTTTCGCCTCGCAGCACGTACGCCTGCGAACCCAGCCATGTATGCGGCAAAGTCGTCTTCGTGTCCGCGAGTGTGAGCGCCTCCGCCGCAAGGGACGTGGGTCCCGCGTTGTCGAAGTCTTTAAGGTCGGCATTCAACGACCGCTCCAATGCCAGAACCTGTGGTCCTCGCTGGATCGCGACGGAATCCGGATAGCTAACGCCTCCATCAAGAGCGCGGACCGTCAGATCCATGGTGATCTTCACCGTGTCGCCCTTGTGCCATTTGCGATTAAGAACCAGAAACTCGCCAGGCTTCCCTTCCAGCGTCGCTCCTCCAACGATAGCCGCGTAGCTTTTCGTCCAGGAGGGGACCCGCAGTCGAAGTGGGAAATTGATATCTCGCTCCGGCTCGACGTGAACCAGGACTTCGCCGCTCTCCGGATAGTTGGTCTCGACCAGTAGTCGTACCGTTCCGTGCGCTCTGGTGTTGAAACTCGCCATGCCTTGGGTGTAGAGCGAGATCGCGTACCCGGGCCCTTGCCGCCCCCAGGTCGCCGCCGGTATCAGAGAGATTCCTCTCGGCTCGCTGGAGACGCAACAGTTGATTCCCGGCGTGGGCTTCTTCTGTCCATTGAGCGGCGTGAAGTAACAGATGTCCCCGGTTCGCACGTCCTGCGCGCCCAGCAGTTGATTGTAGACGGTGCGCTCGAGTTGTTCCGAGTATTGCGCTTCCCCGGTGAGCCGGAGAAGTTCCAGCGTAAGCTGCATCCAGGTCACCGTTACACACCCCTCGCCCACTTCTGCTTTTTCGTAACCCGGCAAAACGAAGTCGCCCTGGAAATGTTCGCCGGAACTGCTCGTCCCCGTTATGTAGAGCCGCTTGTCACGGATGTCAGTCCAGGCCGCGAGCACCGGCTTCAGATAATCTTCGTCGCCGGTAATCCGGTAGAGCTCCGTCAGGCCGACCAGATTCGACAGCATCTCATAGGCTTTGGCGTTGGCGGTCTTGAATACGCTCCCCGTTTCATTCAGCGACTGGATGATCTTGGGGCCATTCGTTTCATCCCATGCGGAAACCAGGTAGCGGCAGAACCTGAGATAGCGTTCATCACCGGTCCAGTGATAGAGGTACACCATGGGTTCCAGTACGCTCGTGGCCGCCATCCCGACGTGCTCACCGCTCTGGATAATGTCCCGCTTCCCCTCGCCAAAGGTATTGACGAGCAAGTCGCCGACTCTTTCTGCGGCCGTCAGCGCGGTCTTGTCGCCGGTGACCCGATAGTAAGCCAGCAACCCGAGCATGTCATATTTATGGACCCAAACGTCCCAACTGGTCCATCGCTTTTCATCCGTATATGTGCCCAGATAGCCGTCGTCTTTTTGCGTGGCTATCAACTCGTGCGCGACTCGGTCCATGAGTGCCTTGAGCCGCGGATCGTGCGTGTATTCCCAGGTATTGGCCGCCGCATCCAGAAACTTCCCGGCGTGTTCGCCGATCCAGTCCTGTTTGCCGGGGCGATTCTGGAATCCTTCGATGATTCCCTTTTCGTCGACGTGCAACAGCCGCCCTTCCAGGTTGATTCGCATGCGGTCGCCGAGCAGGCCGCCGATCTTTTCCTGATCGAACTGCGCTGGACGATAAACATCGGCCACCGCATGGCCGGCCACGGGCTTCGGAAGAATGGCGGACTCGAGCGCCATCGGCGCGAGCAGGAAAGCCGCCAGGAGCGCTGACAGATGGTGAAAAGTTCGCATCGCTTAAACGCCTCCCTCTCTCATCTTCCCCCGGCCCTGGATCACTATCGGATCATCGGGCGAACCCGCACTAGCCCCGCAGTCGCGGCAACATCTCATCCGGGGTCGTGAACTGGATAGCCTGGATGCCAAGGGTCTGAGCCGCGCGGATGTTTTCGATGCGGTCGTCCAGGAACAGAGTGTCTTCGGGCGCCGTTCGTATGCCCTCCAGGCAGCGCCGGTAGATGGCCGCATCCGGCTTCGCCGAGCGCACTTCGTACGAGAGCGTCACGTGATCGAAACTTCGGAACCCGAAGCCTTCGAACTTGATCGCCAGCCCCAGATCTTTGGGCATGTTGGAGAGCACGGCGACACGCTTACCCTCCGCTCGGAGTTCGTCGACGAAGTCGTACATCGCCCCATAGAACTTCATCCACGCCGCGCTGTCGTGGCCGATCAGCGAGTGAATCGTTGCGTCGTCGAGCTTCTTTCCCGCCGCGCTGCCGAGGTGACGCCAATATTCCAGTCCCTCGATGTCGCCCCGGTCGTACGCAGCACGCTGCGCCCAATAAAGCTGGTTGAACAAGTCTACGGGAATGCCGGCAATCGAGGCCAGGGACTCTACATCTTCTTTGGATTGATGGGCCACCAGTACGCCGCCGTAATCGAAGATCACGCCGGCAACACCGTTAACGAGGCCCATCGGTCACCTGTGGTTCGCGGCGGCAGCGGACTTCACGAACGGCATAGATTCTGCGGCCCTGGCTCTCAAAGTAGGTACGCATCAGCACCTCGCCCATCAGTCCAGTGTTGAAGCACATCAACCCGGCGAACAGAAGGAATGCGCCCGCTACGAGTAGAGGGCCATGCTCCATAATGATGTCCTTGCCCATGATCTTTTCAATGATCATGTAGACCATTACCAGGGAGCCCATCCCGAAACCGGCGATGCCCCACTTGCCGAAAAAGTGCATGGGCCTGCTCAGATAGCTCAGCAGGAACTTAACCGTCAGAATGTCGAAGAACACTCGCACCGTACGGCCCAAGCCATAGTGCGAGGCCCCGTTGGGCCGTTCAATGTTCTTGATAGGAACTTCCACGATTCTCGCGCCATACAAACTTGCCAGAGCCGGAATGAAGCGGTGCAACTCGCCGTACAGATTGACGTCCTTCAGTACTTCAGCCCGGTAAGCCTTGAAGGTGGTGCCGAAATCGTGCAGATCTACGCCGGAAATCTTCTTGATCAGCCAGTTAGCGATCCGCGACGGAACCTTCCGCGTCATCGCATTGTCGACCCGGTTCTTGCGCCAGCCGCTGGCGATATCGAAACCCTGATCGATCTTCTCCAGCAGCAGCGGAATGTCGTCGGGATCGTGCTGCAGGTCGCCGTCCAGCGAGACGATTACTTCACCCTGCGCTTCGTCGAAGCCTGCCGAGAGTGCAGCTGTTTGTCCGAAGTTCCGCCGCAGGCGGATCACTTTCAGGTGGTGATCGGTTTCTACCAGATTGGCCAGCAGATCGAAGCTGCGGTCGGTGGACGCGTCGTCAATGAAGATGATCTCGTACGGCTTCTTTAGACGCTCCAGCACAGTCGTCAGCCGGTCATACAACGGAAGAATTGCCGGTTCCTCATTGTGAATGGGAATTACGATGGATAAC
>JBAUOG010000037.1:0-3338 GCA_049579625.1 Bryobacteraceae bacterium | reverse complement strand
ATTGTGCTGACCGTGGCGAGTACCTATCAAACAATCGCGCATGTCTCATGGACTGTTGCGGCTTGGGGCTTCGTTGCTGCTATCTCAGCGCTGCGGGGAATCGGTCAGTTTGTCCACCGCTATCGGGAAGCTCACGCGAGCGGATCAGACTATTACGAATTCTATTTGGACTCACGAGTGACGGGGCTAGCCAGTCATTGGATGACATTCGGAGGGGAACTCATGATTGTTCTTCTGATGCTGACCGCGTTGGTCCTATTTGCGTTCAACACCAGAAGCAGAATTTTGGCGGCCGCAGTTTTGCCCCTGCTGGGCCTCGCACTAGTTTTGGGATTGACGCGCGGCATCTTCCTGGCAGGAGTTCCTGCGGGACTGTTGTATCTGCTCTGGAACTGGAAGCGATGGAGTTTGGCTTTCTTCCCGTTGGTGGGCCTTACGTTGTTCTGGGTCGCGCCGACGCATGTCAAGGAACGCGTTCTGTCGGTCGTCCAACCGCACGGGATGGACGACTCGAATGAGCGGCGTGTGATTCTAACGCGAACCGGTATTGCGATGATTCGGGCTCACCCGTGGTTCGGTCTGGGGCCCGAGCAGGTTGGACCGCAGTTCCTTCAGTACGTGCCGCCGGATGTTCCCAGGCCGCTTCCGAAGGGCTGGTATGGCCATCTTCACAATGTGTATCTGCAGTATGCGGCCGAAAGGGGAATACCTTGTTTGTTGGTGATGTTGTGGCTGCTGGCGAAGATCATGGTCGATCTTCACGGCGCCGCGAGGCGTCTCGATTCCCATCCGGCGGCGTGGGCGTTTTATGGAGCCGTGGCCGCGGAGGTCGGAGTGTTGGCCGAAGGGTTTTTCGAGTACAACCTGGGGGACAGCGAGGTGCTGACTATGTTTCTGGTCGCAGTCAGTTGCGGATATGTCCTGAAGTGGAGGGCTGAACAGCCGCTGATCGGCACACCCCCCGTCCATCAACTCCTTGTGTCATCCACTGCGGCGTCCGGGCGGACGAGCTGATCAGAGTCCATGCTTTCGTCAGGCCGAACTGATCGTAGTGACGACCTTGACGACCGCGGAACGGGTGCACGATGAACGCCCTCCGGCCTATTGCTGAGCTAAAACAAAGCCTATGGGATAGCTGCCGCACACGCGCGAATCTGTTCTTTGCAAGGGCCGGTTTTGTTCGGAGCGCTTTGCTGGTCAGCGCTTTGACCGTTGCCGTGAAAGTTATGGGAGCGGCAAAGATAGCGATCAGCGCCAAAGTGCTTGGTGCAGGGGACGAACTCGACTCGTATCTAGTCGCCTTTCTGGTGCCCTCTCTCTTGTGTGATGTATTAGCGGGTTCGCTGACTCCGGCCCTGATGCCTGTACTTGCCAAGGATACTGAGCATCAAACAGATGGCTCTGGAACGAATCGAGTCTTCTTCCTCGTATGTCTTGGAGTATTCGGCATCGCGATGCTGATCGCGGCGGGTACAGCAAGCTGGGTTCTGCCGGGAATCGCGCACGGCTTTTCAACCTCCAAGCTCCAATTCACTCGCAGCCTTCTCCTGCTTATGATCCCGATGGTGCCACTTAGTGGTTTGAGCGCCATGTGGCGGGCAATCTTGAATCATCAGGGGCGATTCGCTCTCGCCGCTGCGTCGCCGCTGGTAACGCCGCTACTCGCGAGCACGTTCCTGTTGACCGCGAATGGCCGAGGCATCCATGCGCTAGCGCTGGGCACAGTGCTGGGCGCCGCCGCCGAAGCATCGTTGTTAGGTGCTGGCCTTGTTTTGAATGGCGTCTCGATTCTGCCAAGAATCCAGCCGGCCTTCCGTATTCGCGATTGGCTCTCCGGCGGATATGTTCCGGTGCTTTTCGCTAGCATAATCGTTGCAGGATCGAGCGTTGTCGATCAGATAATCGCAGCCGGCTTAGGAGCCGGCAGTGTCTCTGTGCTCAACCTTGGCACGCGCCTCGTGACCGTCATGGTGGCAATCGGACCGGGGTCGATGGCAACTGTGCTTATGCCGAGGTTCACGAAGCTAATCGCAGACGGAACCTGGGTGAGATTACGGCACTTGGCGGGCGTGTCGACGCTTGCCGGTATGCTCGTGATGATTCCCGTCACGATGGTCGGTGTTTGGTCCTCGAAGCTCTTGGCGGAGTTGGCGTTCGCCCGGGGAACGAGGATGCCTGATCCAATCGGACTGATCGCGACCATCCAGGCCCTCTCGTTCTTGCAGCTGCCTTTCGTCATGGGCACCGCCGTTCTTAGCCGTCTATTGATTTCAGCGCACAAAACACGGCAGTTGCTGCTTATATCGGCGTCCGCACTCGTTCTGAAGGTAGGAATCGGCCTATCTCTGGCGTACGTGATGGGTATCGAGGGCCTCGCGCTTTCGATGAGCTGTGTCCAACTAGTCGTCTTTCTCATGACGATGCGAATCGCATTGCAGAGTCTACGTTAAAGTCGTCACTCCGGCACCGCACGGGCCGATTTTACAGGATTTTTACAAGACGTTGGCACCGATCGCCCTTCAAGAAAACTATCGTAGGCCTTAGGCGGTCAAGGCAGCCAAAGCACGGTCTGCAGCCCGCAACCAAAGGATTGATTGGAGACGACGGGTTGACAGAAACAATGGTTCCGCCCACGCAACGATCGTTAGAACGGATCAAGGACCCACTACTGGTCCGAACCGAGCTGGTCAACGAGCGAGAGATCTATCCCTACGGTTTCCCGGTCCGATTGGCTTCGAATTCGCCACTCGTCCTGGAAGCTGCCGAGATTAGCTGGGGTACATACCAAACTCGTTTCAACACGCCGCCCCTTGACGTGCGCTGCCTGGTTAGCGACTCGGAGAGTCCCGCATGCGCGGAGCCTCCTGTCTTTCGATCCCAAAAGCATTTGCTCAGCATTGTCGCTGACAACGAGAACTTCGCCTGTCTGGATCTAGAGCGGGCTTTCAGTTTCGGCTGGGTTTCCAAAAAGACGGTCGAAAGTACCGAGTATTTTCGGCAATGCTTTCTCGATGTGATGATTTATCCGCTGCTTGAGATAAAGTACCTCGTCACGCTGCACGCCGCATGCGTTCTCTTCCGGGGGCGAGGCGTTCTCCTAACGGGCGATTCGGGAGCGGGAAAGTCTTCACTGGCATACGCTTGTGCCAGCCGGGGATGGACCTTTGTCTCTGACGACGCGAGCGCGTTCTTTCGAACCGCGACGACGCCCGAAGTTATCGGCCACCCACATCGATTTCGCTTTCGCGAGCCGGTTGGAGAGCTCTTTCCGGAGTTCAGAGGCTTGCGAAGCACTCTGCGGGCCTATGGAAAACCAACGATCGAGATAAGAACAGCCG
>JBAUOG010000036.1:0-9021 GCA_049579625.1 Bryobacteraceae bacterium | reverse complement strand
ACTCGGGAGTTTTGTTGGCAGGAAATGACACGCGGCGGTACTCCGAACGAGACATCCATCAGGACTGGTGTACGTGACCCGGCGCTCCCGCCCGTTTTGTGATAATGGCGCCTTTGTAGCGATGGCGCCGGGGCAAGCAGCTGACCTACCCAGACGCGCCGAAAAACTCGATTGCCGCAGCGCAAGCCCGTGCTTTCACAGCAAACAACCGAAGTCAGATCGGCATAGCGCCAGTTCACGATGATCGCAGGAGCAGTGCCAGGGCCTGAAGTTCGTGTGTGCCCTGGCGTTTCTATTCGTTGTCGGCCCGAGGAACTGCTCGGCGGCGCTCCCTTGAGATTCACTCTTGGATGAAGAGAGGGCAATTGGCGCGTTGGATGGCTTGAGACTCACACCGCATCGGAAATCGCAGCATTTCTTAGCGAGTCACAAATGAAGATCAAGGTAAGGAACGACGTGTTTGAATCGCGCTTAGACTCTGATTTCTTTTCGCCAACGCCGCCGGGCATTCTGAAACTCGCGACCAACAAGATAACAAAAATGATGCTCTTCCCGGTTAAACTGGTCCGCGACCGACGTCTGGCTCGTTATCAAGCTGAGCACTTGTTGTGGCCTCGCCGCGCTGGACAAGCCAGCCCACGTCATGATCGACGATTTATTCTGGTGGACGGCAGCTTTAAAGGCAGGCCGCGACCTTCGATTGGAGGAGACATGAAAACCTCGATCAGAACACACGAGGGACGCGTCGCGTTGGTCACCGGCGCCGGCCAAGGTATCGGTCAAGCGATAGCGTTGGCATTGGCGCAACGAGGGGCGCAAGTGATTGTGACCGACCTCACGCTCCCGACTGAAACCGCAGCCAAGATTGGTCCCTCCGGGTACGCATTTCAACTCGATGTGACGCTGGACGAAGATTGGCAGTCCGTATCCGTTAAGAGCCGGGATGTGGGCGAAGTGGATATCGTTGTCAATAATGCGGGTTATTTTCCAAACCGCTCCATCGATGAACTGGATCTAGCGACGTGGCGAAAGACACTGGCCACGAATTTAGACTCACACTTTTTGAGCGCGAAGTATTTCGTGCCAACGATGAGAAGGAAAAGGTGGGGCCGCTTCGTAGGTGTGTCCTCGAATATGGTCGGCTTAGCGATACCCGGCATGAGCCACTACATCGCTTCAAAGATGGGAATTATTGGATTCATGAGGGGCTTGGCGAAGATGTTGCAAACGACGGTATCACCGCGAACGCTGTCCTGCCCGGTCTGACGAACACGCTCGCAACCGCTCCGCAATCGGAAGAGCAAAAACGCGCTACCTGGGAACAGCAAGCAATAAAGCGGCTGGGCGAACCCGAGGATGTGACTGGCGCGGTTCTGTTTTTGACAACTGACGATGCTGCATTCATCACAGGGCAGGCAATTGTGGTAGACGGCGGTCAGTATCGCGTCGGCTAGCTCCGTCTTTAGGGTTCACTCACGATCATGACTCGGATGTCGGGGTTTGAACCCCCCGGGCTTCGCGTTTCTGAATCACGTCCGGCTGGCAACTTGCGGATAAGCCGTTAGCGAATTGCCTGTAATGGCTGCGCTGTGTTCGAATCGAAACGAGTGCTTATTGATTTGTAGGCTTTTGATCCTCGATTCCAGAGTGGTACGAGGAATCCCGAGCTTCACCGCGGCGCCCAGCGGGCCGGACACACGGCCGCGGCACTCTTCGAGGGCGGCTTCGATCATTTCCGTCTCCGTGTTCATCAGCGCATCGTTCAGAGCAGTCGACGGATCAAGTTTCTTGAAGATTCCGCGATGCATGCTACTTTCATCAATAGAAAGCGTCGCTCCATCGCAAAGAATGACCGCTCTCTCAATCGCGTTCTGTAGCTCGCGGATGTTACCAGGCCAATCGTATACCTGCAACAGCTCCAGCGTCTTTCTATCGATATTCTTGATTGATTTTCCAGTTGAACGCGCGTACCGCTCAATGAAGTACTTGGCTAATAGCGGAATATCGTCTTTCCGTTCGCGCAGCGAGGGGACACGAACGGGAAACACATTTAGCCGGTAGAACAAATCCAGCCGAAATGTACCAGCCTCGACCGCCGCCTTGAGGTCGCGATTTGTGGCGGCAACCACGCGCACGTCAATTGATATTGTGCGGGAGCCGCCAACGCGCTCAAACTCACGCTCTTGCAAAACGCGCAGTAATGCAACCTGCGTATCTACTGGGATGTCGCCAATTTCGTCCAGGAAAATCGTCCCGCCGTTGGCAAGCTCAAAACGGCCAAGACGCCGCTCAGTAGCTCCGGTGAATGCTCCCTTCTCATGACCGAAGAGTTCCGAGGCGATCAACGATTGCGGAATCGCCGCGCAATTGACACGAATGAACGGCCTGCCAGCGCGACGCGAACGCTGGTGTATCGCACGAGCTACAAGTTCCTTTCCCGTGCCGCTCTCACCAGTAACAAGAACGGTGGACTCTGTAGGCGCAACCCTGGCGACATGACCGAGGGCGTGCAAAAGGGACTCCGATGAGCCGACAATTTCTTCAAACTTCGCCTCGGCTAGAATCTCGTCCTGAACATATACTCTTTCGCCCTCCAGTTGTTCCTTGAGTGCGGCGATTTGACGACGAGACCGCACATTCTCGATAGCAATCGCGATCTGTGCCGCCACTTGCTCAAGGAAGGTGATTTCCGTTTGTTGAAACGCGTTCTCTTCAAAAGATGCAAGCGTTAGGACACCCAACCCGCGATTCTGGGTAACCAACGGAAAATGGCATTGAGCCTTGAAGCCTGTTAAGCCGGCAATAGACCTAAATCCCGATTCGGGACCCACAAAGGTGATGAATTGTCTCAGCTCAACGATTCGCGATAGCCGTAGTCCTTCCTCTCTGGAAATAATAGGCGATTGCTGGGCGGGGCGGTTCTTGTTCGCATAACGAAGCGCGAGTTCTCGAAACCTCTCAGAGTCTTCCGAATCCACCAGAGCGATATAGGCACAATCGCAGTGGATGGCGCGGCCGATGGTGTCCGCGAAACCCTCTATGAGCGCGCAAAGGTCGACGCTCCTGCCCGCTTGGGCAGTCAGAGCGGCTAACAGGCGGACTTGCTTACAAGAAAG
Source organism: Bryobacteraceae bacterium (assembly GCA_049579625.1). GTDB lineage: Bacteria > Acidobacteriota > Terriglobia > Bryobacterales > Bryobacteraceae > CAJCIT01. Next base: position 5,905 of record JBAUOG010000036.1, on the reverse strand, counting down.
CTCTGATGACACAGACTCAGCGGTTTCATCGAAAGCGACTTGTGCTGCGTTGCTCATTGTCCTTTGTCCTGAAAAACGACCACGGACGGCAGCGGATTCTCACGACTTCGCGGTCGACGAGGAACACGATCTTGAGATCGATGGCCCGGGGCTCGCTGCCTGTTTTAGTAGGTCTCGAAGCTTCTCTACATGACGCCGTGTAATCTTTTTTCCGTCTGGACTGATTATCAACCACTTCGAAAGTGCCGCCAACCCCAGTTTGTGGGGTCGTTCGATCCCCTATTTTGTCAGCGCATTGCCGGGATTTGGGGTATCGTTGGCACCTACTTTTGGGGGAGGAAACTATCATCTATGTGCTTAACAATCGATGTGCTTCCGGCTGAGCTACCTAGCGTCAATGGGTGCGGTCACAAACGATGCGGCAGCGAGCACAAGCTTGCATCGATGGAGTCCAGAGGTCGCCAGATTGAGAGGAGTAACACGCGTATGCAATCCATAGCTAGACCAGATCCCGCCGCGCCGGCTACGGGGACCAGGGGATTACAGTCCGATAATTCCGCGTCTTAGGGCAGTGGTGACGGCGTGAGTTCGATCATTGGCGCCTAGCTTCTCGAGTATGTTCGTTACGTGGCTCTTAACCGTTTCATCTGAAATGCAAAGCTGAGCGGCTATTTCCTTATTCGTGTTGCCGACCCCAATCAGTCGCAGCACAGCAATCTCGCGCGCCGTTAATTCCTCTTCTCCTGCATGGCCGGCCAGTTCGGCTGCAAGCTCAGGAGAGATTCGCTTCTGCCCGGCATGGACCGCGCGAATTGTATCCAGCAGTGCTTTATGCACGTGCCCTTTCAAAACATAACCGCGCGCGCCGGCTTTTAGCGCCCGCACTACTTGGACATCACCTCCATATGTGGTTAAGACAATGATGCGGGCGTTGGGAGATTCGTCTCGAATCGCGATGATGGTCTCAATGCCGCTCATCGCTGGCATTTGAAGATCCATAAGCGTCACGTCGGGGCGATGCAATCGATATTGGGCGAGGGCTTCATGGCCATTGGAGGCCTCGGCAACCAACTTCATGTCAGTTTGACCGTGTATCAACGCCGCAATCCCCTCGCGCAGCAGAGGGTGATCATCCACCACTAATACTTGAATCGGGGCGGAATCAGAGCGCATAAGTGTTCCGCTTTTTGCGGAATAGCGTGAATTTGTGTACAGCACCAGATTTGAAGTAGGTGAGCGACGCTGGAATTTCAAGCTGCACTTCAGTACCAACTCCCGTTTCGCTCCAGACGTCCAACCGCGCCCCGATTTGTTCGGCTCGCTCGCGGATCCCCGGCAACCCCCAGTGTCCGACGCGCTTGCCTCGCTTCAGCACCGGGGGATCAATACCTTTGCCGTCATCTCGGATGCGCAAACGAAATGCGCGGGAATCATAGATGATCTCAGCCTCGATTTCACAGGCACATGCGTGTTGAAATGCGTTTGTCAGAACTTCTCGGGCGATTCTATACACCTCGTCCTGGAGCAACGGGCTCAACGCTTGAGGCTCGCCTTCTATCGTCAGGCGAAATGTCGCAGGACCAGGGCGCCCCTGTTGTGACGCGGCCAGTTCCTGCCCTATCGCCCTCAGTAATTGCGAAATGTCACTGGCAATTGCCGCCTCAGCGCGCAGGCCCTGAATCGCATTCCGGCCCTCGTCGATCGCTTGTTCGGCTCGAGCGATGGCGCCATCGAGCGCCTCGCCGGCTTCTTCTGGACGGCGCGGCAGCAGGTTACGCGCCGCTTGCATTCGGAACATCGACCCGTGGAAACTCTGCAATAACGTGTCATGCAGTTCGCGGGCGATGCGCGTGCGCTCCTCGACGCGTTCTTCCAGACGGATACTGAATCGTTTTTTCACTTGATGCATCCGAATGCGAAAAGTCACGAGGACCAAAAGCAGGAAGCTTAAAACACAGACGAGCAGAAACCACCATGCTTGCCAGAACTGGGGCTCGATCAGGATTGGAAGTGTCACTTCTGCATGATTTTGTAGATCGTCGCCATTGCCGGCCAACAGGCGAAACCGATACGAACCCGGGCTGAGATTTGTATAGATCGCCTCACGTGTGGTAACGGGCTCGCTCCAACCTTTATCGAATCCCGCGAGCATGTAGCGATATTTGACAGGCTCGCGATTGGACAGGCTCAATGCCGCATAATCAAGAATGATCCTCCGCTGAGCGGACGAAATGCGGACCGGACCACTCAAATCGACTGATACTCCGTCCGCCGAAACAGCCTCAAAGTGCGGGAGCACAGAAGGGAAACTGGGTATATGCGCGGGATCGACCACAGAAATCCCTCGATTCAACGAGAACCAGATCCTGCCAAGCGCATCAGCAACAACGGATCGGCACCGCTTCACGCCTTCTGAGCCGCGCAGGCCGTCGGCCAACCCGTAAACGTGCACATCGCTGCTGCCTGAAGTGCCCTTTAGCAGCCGATTGCGGTTGACCTGGACAACATGGGCCGATGTGGCAATCCAGAGCGATCCTGTTCGATCCGCTGCAACGCCGACGATCATTTCGCGCAGGGACGGCGGCAGCTGCATAGGACCTGAAACGCGTCCGCTCCGCAGGTAGGCCAAGCCGGCATCGGAGCCGATCCACAGCACGCCCGCCGAGTCTTCAGTCAGGCAGTTGATCGATGCTGAGGGCAAGCCGTCCTGCACTCCATAGACTTTCCAACGTCCTTTCGACAGCGAGTTCAAGCCATTGGGCGTTCCAAACCACATCGTACCGGCGTGATCTTCGACGATCGCATTGACAGTGTTAGATGAAAGGCCGTCCGCAGCGGTGAAGGTTCTAAATTTCCCATTCTGAAAGCGACTTACACCACCGCTGAGTGTCCCGGCCCAAACCGTCGAGTCGGGACTCTGATACACCGCGTACACGCTGTTTTGTGCGAGGCCGTCTGTCTGCGTGTAGGTCTTGGCTGTAAACGAATTGCCGGAATAGCGCAGATGAGTAAGTCCACCCTGTTGTCGTCCCACCCAGACATCGTCCTTGCCGGTGCCGGCGATGGAGTAGATGACATCGTTGGCGATGCCATCGGCGGTGACAATCCCACTTTGTCCTTCCTTCAGCCATCGCAAACCACCCTGAATGGGCGCGATCCAAGTGCGGCCGCCTGCGTCAATGTGCAACGGTCCCATACTCTGCAATTTCAAATTAGGCAGATCGTACGTGACGAAGGCGCTGTCTCGCAGTCGCTCGAGGCCGCGCGCGCTACCGATCCATATGTTTCCCTCCCTATCTTCGAAGAGCGCAGCTACCGGTCCGGTGGTTTCGTGAATTCTCAGTAAAGAGCCCCCCTTAGCGTTGTACCGAAACAGTTCGCGACTTGTGCCAACCCAGATGTTCGAGTCCCGGTCGCGAAGAATGGAAAGTACGTCGAGGTTGCGAAGAGATGACGGTACACCTGCCCAAGTAAGCTCCGTTCCATTCCAGCGCCGCACACCCTTCGCCGTTCCGACCCACAGTTCTGAGTTTGGAAGAGGCAGAAAGCAGTTAATCGTCGTTTCATCCCGCCCATCCGACGCGCTCGAAACTCGGCGTTCCTGGAGATAGAAGAGCCCGCGACGCTCCGTGCCAAGCCAAATCTTTCCGTCGTCAGTCTGCACCATGGAGATCACCACCGAGGTGGGTGCCGCCAGACGATCAAACCAACTGAAGGGAGGTGTTTGCGGGTCTGGGCCTTCGCTTTTCGCAACCCTTGCAGCGCCGGTGAGAAAGGCCGTGGACGATAGGCTTCGAAATCGGTTGCCACTGTATGCGAGAGTTCCCACAGCTGCCGATGAGAGCAAAACGTCACCTGCCGTCCCCCGTGCCATGGCGGTTGTGCCGCTCTCAGTCCAGCCGCGGATAAACTCGAAGTTTCCATTTTGGTAACGAAAGACTTGGGTGTTTTTTAGCAAGATCCAGAGGCCATCGTTTGCGTCGACCAGGAGTGTTCGTACAGGGCCAATCAGGATTGGATCAGGGTGGGCCTGCTCGAACAGGCGAAAACTTAAACCGTCGAAACGAAAAAGGCCTTCATCTGTCCCAATCCAGAGATAGCCATCGGAGGTCTGCGCGAAGGCCGTGATAGGTCCGCCTGGCGAATCTCCTTCAGTTCCCCACGAATCGTGGAGATATTGCGACACGGCCCGAGTGGGATTGAGCGCAGACGCCGGAACAGCCAGGCAGACGCCCGCGAGTCCGGCAATCGCACACCTGCGTAGCCAGTGCCTTCGAAAACCGCCCTCACGGTAGGTACTCAAACTTCTCAACCACAACCTCGCTTGGCTTCTGCATAGGATTTTTGTCACTCGCGACGACGTAAAAGATCAGACGGATTTTTCCCTTACCCAAGGCCGGTATGCCAGACGTGAACTCATGTTCAGAGACGAGTTGCGCCCGGGCACCCGCAGATCTTCCGCGAAAGGTCTTGAACGTTGCCTGTCCATATTCCCAGCGGAGCACATATGTCGAGGTGCCCGAGGGAGCCGCAAAAGGGAACAGGTTCCCAGGAATGTAGAGCGGTTGAATCACATATTGCGCATTGTTCTTATTTGCAGCGTCACCCCGGCCACCGACCTCTACGTCCATCTCGCGAAAGTGCTCCTCGCTAGCCCATTCGTCGAAGGTAAACATACTGAAGGCCGCGGCGGGTTCTAAGTGAGAGGTATCGCGCACGGTTACCGAATACGTGCCGTACCCAAGAGTCCGATTCAAGAATATTTCTGCACACGACCAGCTGCCAGCTTTCTTCTTAATCTGCATGTGGAGCGCCCCGCTCGGATCGGTCCATGCATTTTCAGGATCGTAGAGGTTGTTCGTGCCTCCCTTATCACTTGAGCTCATGCGAACGCCCCAATCATAGCCGCTGAATTTAAGCGATCCGGTCGGGGCAAATTGCGGCGTTCCAGCGCCCTTCACAATTGTCACGAGAACAACGGGACCGCCTTGGGTCGGAGCTACATCCGTAGTGGGCAACGGATGATAATCCGGCTCAACCAATAAAGCAGCATACTCAAATCCTAGATGAGTTTCCGTGCTCCACGTCGAGTCTGCTTTGATGGGAATGAAGGGATGGTCAGGCCAGGGCTGCACCCACCACTGCCCGCTGTGCGCATAAATAACAATTTGCTGCTTTGGTCGAGCGTTTCTTGCACGGCCAGAAATCGTATCGACTCTTTCTCGTCCGCCTTGCGCCGCCGGCGGAATATGGGTGAACTCGATCGATGGAAGTGAATGGTCCGGCTGAGCATGACAACCGATCAGGGCAAGGCAGAACGCCAGAAATAAGCTTTTGTGAAGCGAAATGTCGATAACCGACGGGGGGCTCATGCAATCCCTCAAACTAATGCGACCAATTTCTTATAAGTTCGTCTCGTCTGTGAGAACAACCCGATATCCTTCAGAGTTCAATGCCATAGCATGCCGAGAACTATCCAAACTCACATATCGAATCGCTTCCGACCGAAGAGACGTGCATCGACGGACCAAGCACCAGGACCAAGCATCGCTATCCCAGCCGTCAGGACTGCGAGTAAGATGTGAATCCACGGGCCGTCACGCTGTGATGAATACGCGGAGAGCGCGATCCATAACTCATCCATTGCAATTAACGCTCCCATCACAGGCGTCCATAAACCCGTAATCAAAAAAGCGCCGGCAATAGCCGCGACCAAACCCGTGGCGATGTTGACTGGCTCCCTCACCGCCAAGAAACCGCTGATGCCGAGGCAGACTAGGGCGATACCCACGCCAAGCCGCAGCAATAGGAGACCAAACCCTGGCCAGCCATCGGGAAACGTTGAAAACAGACGTTGCAAAAAAGCATCCCGTCTCAATTGTGTGCACTTCGCACGAGACTTGAC
>JBAUOG010000035.1:0-6371 GCA_049579625.1 Bryobacteraceae bacterium | reverse complement strand
CACAGGCTCAACTGTCGCGCACGTGATGTCGGGGCACCGCAGGATCTCCAGCGTTCCCGACCGATGCCCGACCGCCAGACGCAACCGTGTCTGATCCCACTGGGCGGCAGTAATCGGATCGAGCGAGGGCACGAGCCCCGGAAAGACAGACCGCAGGGCACTCTGTTTCCTGATACGGTAGAGCAACGCCGGCATGAACGCTGTAAAATCGCCGCGGTCCGGCCCGGTGGTTACTCCCGTATAGACGCTTTTGTCGGCGCTTTCGTGCAGTCTTCCCGGAATCGATCGGGATTCCAGGCGCGGTCGAAGAGGCCGGGCAACGCGCGGCAGAGAGCGCGAACGTAGAGTTCGGGATCCACAGACCAGACACTCAGGTCGAGGGAGCTGCGCAAAGCGACGGCCTTACTATCGGCTCTGAACGCGGCGGTTAGCGACCACTGATCGTCGATGACGAGAACGTCGTATCCGCTCGCCGCATCGACCACGGCGAGGCTGGAGGTCGAGATCCGCTCGATTCTCCAGCTCTTATCGGGGGAGAGCAGCGGCTGGGCGTTGCCGAATCGCGAATTCAGGTACGTGTCCCTGTAGGGAATCGAGGCCCAACGCCCGTCGAAGCCGCGCGGCAGAGGCGCCGGCTGCGCGACGCCGTCGGCGGACCTATCCGCGAGACGCCTCGGGTCGGAGTAATCCCAGATGGCGACCGTGCCGCGTCGATCACCGGTCGCAAACTCGTGCGGCGGGCCGAAGCCGACCGCAGTGGCAGCCGAGAAGTATTTCCTTACGTCCCACTGCTCGTCGCGGCCGGGAACCCCGAAAAGGTGGCTGCTAGCATCCCACGTCGCGCCGGCCAGAACGTCCGGCCCGAACACAACGGCGTTCGGCCACCAGGGAACCGCGCTGCTTGCCTGCTCCGGAGGGCGGACCAGTACAGGTCCGGAGGTCGGGGGGCGGTAGACGATCCATTCGCCGCTACAGGCGCCCATCGAGCTGTAGCTCAACTCCGGGTAGTGAGCCGCTTGCGAAGTGGAAGTTCCATTGCGGAGGTTGTACCGTACGAACTGCGTCTCACCGCCGGCCGGGCGTTGCAGCATAACGACCTCTTCGGATCCGGCGAAGCACGGGCTGCTATCCGCGAAAGGCTGCGGGTGTCCCGACCGGCGCGCCGGCTTAAGCTCGAGCCCTCCCCGGCCGTAGGTCGCGATCCATTCCCCGTCGCCACTCATGGCGATAACCGATTTCGGTCCCAGCGACACGCGGCCCAGCTGCGTTCCATGCTCGGCGTTCAAGCGGACGAGATCGCTGCCGCCTTCCGAATTGCCGACGGCGACGACTAATTCGCTTCCTTCCGCGGCAAAAGCGATGCCAGCGACCGAATTTTCTCCAGTAAATGGCGGCGAAACAGCCGAGCCGTCCCGACGGAAGATGCCGACCGCACGATCCCCGCTCGCGGCGACTCTCCGGCCATCGGGACTGAGCGCGACGAACGCAACGTGCCCCAATCCCGAGGACCACCTTTTCACGGGCATGGCAAGCTTGGCCACTGATTGCGACATCAACTGGACGGCCGCTGGGTTCGACGACAATCTCCACGATTCGACCGCCGAGAGCATCCTGCCCGTGTTCGGGTTTCCGAATTCGTCACGCTCGGGCAGCCAGCGGGCGCCATCCGCGCGGGCGTACGCGTCGGCGGCGAGCCGCTGTTTTCCCGCTTCCGCCGCCGCCCGTTCGCGAGCGGCTATAGCGGCGCTTTTCTCCCCGTTCACCCGGCTGAGTTCCTGGCCCGCGTCGGAGAGTTGGCGCCGGGTATCGCTTCGGACGCGCTGCAGTTCCAGCGCGGCGTGGGTCACGATTTTATTCGCTCCGAAGTGGGCAGCCGCCACGGCCAGGATCACGACGGCCGCGACGCCGGCCAGCAGTTGGCGCGCGCCGCGGATCAACCCGTAGGTTCTTTCAATGCGGCGAGGGATTTCATCGGAAGGCCGCCCCTCCGCGAGCGCCGACGCCGTCTCGTTTTCGGCTACGAGGCCCACCAGGGGCGCCCACGCAGTGTCCCGGAACGCCGCGCCGGTGTCCGCGCTCTCGAAGGCGGCTAGCGCCCCGTCCACATTTACGGGAAAGATGCGCCGCCAGTGCCGCGACAACCATCCGCTGTGACCACGGTGGTAGGCCTCGAGTTCCTGGGGAACGTGTTTCGAATCAAGGACCGATTTCGAGCCGATCAGGACGAACATGCGGCTGCGCCGCGCGACCTTTTTGTATGTCTCGATGTCGTAGCCGGGGGGCTGCCAGTCGTCGTCCAGGAAGCAGCGGAAGCCCTGCTTTTCCAAGTCGCTACGCAGGGTCTTTGCGTACTGGGCCGCCTCGCTCTTGCGGTAGGAGATGAAGATATCCGGGCCGAGCACACCCATGACCGCTATATCGAACCTGGAAAGCCTTGCCGCCTGGGATTGTGTCTCAGCCGCTCCCCACCCCATGGTCAAGCATTCTAGCGCGCCGGTGTCTTGGGCGTGGGTCGCGGGCGCGGGCGCTCTGTACGATCTACACTGGGGATGGGCGTTTTGGGGAATTGCCGCCCTTTTCTTCGGAAATGCCCGGGACTACAGCGCTCGCTCTTTCCAAAGCTGACTTCCGGGTTCAGTACGCCCGCCATTGCTGATGTGATGTGCCGCAGCAGGATTGTTTTGGGAAACTCCAGAATGCCCTTCGTGTCGTGCCGGCGTCTCGCGCGCTAGAACTCGCGTTGAGCGGCTGATCCTCAGGTGGGAAAACCAAACGTCTGCTGTCGATAACAGCCCTTCGCACCAGCAACCCCGGTCGCAGTTCCGAACCGCGCCTGAACTCGGAGCGTTAAGACGTGTTATCGGAAGCTGTGGAACATCGCCCGTGCTGCGGAAACACCTTTCCGAGTCTCATCGGAAATCACTGTTGGGGCCGGTGCAACGCCGTATCTTGAGCGTTGAGAGCGGTTCGGCTTGGAGCATCCTGAATGGCACGCGACCAACGGAGGGCCCATTCAGTCCCGAGTGAGCTACATGAGCCTCACGTTACGGGCGGCACACTCAATTGACTAGGACCCGGTCTCCCTTTCAGGTGCCCGATAAAAGGAGTAGACGAGCTGCTTGTTGAAGGTCGCGAAACGAGGCATCCAGTTCGCCCATCGGGTCTTTCTGGTCATCGCGTTCGTTTAATCGGATAAGAACTGAATCCACCGCTCTAATTCTTTCCATCGCTATCTGAAAAGCATTTGTCATCTCCTTACCCCAGTAACGCTGGAGCCATGAGAGGTAGACGTACTCTTTTCGTGCAATCTCGGAAAAGACCTCGTTGTATTCAAAACTAATCGCGCTCTTGTCCTCTTCGGTTGCCCAATTGCTCCCGTAATAAACTCTGTTGAGCCGGTCTATGATGTGGACGAATCTGCTGATCTCGAGCGCCATTTCTTCGTAGTATTTGGTGCGAAGGTCGGCTCGATTTAGTGCAAACTTGATGCTTTCGACGAGCCTTCCTGAAAATACGCCGAGTAGGGCCAGGATGATGCCGACAAACCAAGTTCCGGCTTGATCCGCGAGCGAGTTTAAAAAGTGTCCCAACCAAGGCGCCATGGTGCCCTCACCGCTTCCCCAAGCCGCGGTCGTTTCGTCCATTCAGATTCGCCTAACTACCAGTCAAGCCAGGGTTAGGGAGCTACACGGTTACATCAACGACGAGGATACACCAGCGACAAGGTGGCGCTCCGCCTGGGCAAGTTATTTCGCTGCCGGTCCGGCAGGCCGTGGGCTGGGTACTAACGGGTGTCAGCTCCTCGCCGTGCCCGAAGGAACGCACCGCGAAATCCAAGCCATGTGGCGTTCGCCGTTCTTTCGCCGCAGATGCTTCATGCGATCAAACAGTCCGCCAGCACCGCACGAATAGATCGTGCGTCGATCCATCCGCCCGCGCCTGGTATCAGCGATCCATGTTCTCAAATCCGGAAGTGCCCGTTAATTTGTATTATCGGTAGGCTTCGCCAGCCTTCGGGTGGTGCCTTCAGGCGTTTCCTCATCATCGGTGCAACCGGAACTGTTGGCCACCAGGTTGCATCTCAATTTGACGTGCCTTAGGGTGCCCAAGTTCGCGCCTTGGTGCGAGAAATCTGCTTGTCGTTCGCCAATAATGTGTCCGCGCCTAAGGTCCTGTCATTCCATGGAGCTACAAAAGATCCGAATAGTCGGCCCAAAGCTCGCTGATGCCAGGTAACAATGTTACATGCGAGTTGGTTCAGTCCCGTCAGAGGGGTTGCTCGTTCACGTGGTGCGCCCGCGTATGTGCTGGCAAATGAATGCGCTTCGACTCGATTTATTTACGGCGAACGACAGGCGACGCGGCGACCATTGGTTCAGTAGACCTAGGCCAACTGTCCGACCAACATTTCAGTTTAGATTTGGGGCTATACCAATCGTCCACTTCTTAGGCTGATAGTTCTCGTCCACGATAAGATCCTTCGTGCCGGGCGGAAGGACCTGTAGAGTCTTTAAGAATTCGATCAGCCCGTCCTGCTCCCCGGAGGATAAGGCAACGAACGCCGCGCGGGTCTGCGAAGCTTCTCCGCCATGAGCCAGCAACGCCTGCCGCAGGGTGGTGAAGAGACCATGGTGGAAATAGGGCGGCTCATTAGCTACTCCCCACAACCTCTTGGTCAAGAACTTCTTGTTTCCTTTCTTGAAATCAGCCGACCAAGTAGTCTGATTCATATCGAGCGGCTCCCCTACGTCGGTCTCATCGCAAATATCATGTAGTTTGAAATCCGTGAACGCCTGGACATAGACGACCTTATCTTTCGACACGTTGAGTCGTGGCTTGGGCAGTTCTAGGTTGTTGAGGTCGAATCGAATCGTCTTCGTTTGCCCGGAACGCAAGTTACCTGGGGGATTGTAAGGGTTAGGCTCCGAGAAAATCCAACCTTCGGCTGAAAGGGGCAGTGAGGGAACGTGACAGCCGGAGCAGCCTATTTTTTGGAATGTCTTCTCACCAACGAGTACCGCCTTCTCAACAGCGGCATCGTTCGGAATCATTCTACCGGGAACTGCCGCTGCGGCTTCAAAGAACACGATTGCCGTCATGTCAGCCACCGAAAGCTCGTTGGTAATGCCATCGCCGTCCGGGTCGGTGTTTTTGCCGAATCTCTCAGTTGACTGAATCCCGTGATGTTGGTTGAAAGACGTGCTTGTAAACTCGCGCAATGACACGGCATTGGCTGCCTGATGCCAGGGACGAATCACAAGATTTGGCGGATCTTGGGTGCCGTTTGAAACGACGCTGGCACGGGGCAATCCCTCTACCGCCGAAGTATCCCAAAGACCGTCAGCCCGTCGCGAGATGCTACCAAAGTGAACACCCTTTGAAACAAGCGGTTTCGACTCACCAGGCTTAAGACTGTCGCGGATTTTCTGCAGGTCGTCTGTCATTTGCCGGGCCAACATTTCCAAATAGCCGGCGCCGAACAGACCGCTAGTGCGTCGCAGATTCGCTACGCTCTGAAGCGTTACCGGAATCCCATCCTCATCCACGCTGCCGCTCGTCGGAACGGTGTCCTTTCGATCGAACGTTACGAAGTCGAAACGCTGACCAAGAACGAAGACACCTGTGGCAAAATCGCCGCTTCCGCCTGGGATGCCAAACGGAGAGTTGTGACAGCCTGCACAGGAATTGGCATCTGGGGCTGAGATCCGGTTGAAGCTCCGCAATCCACTTAGCGGCTGGGATGGGTTCGAGAGTGCTTTGCCCGTGCCCTTTGCAAGCGGTCTCCCTCCTCCTTCCTGATCGGTCCAATTAGCGCAAAATAGCTTTTTGCCGAAGGCGATTAAGTTTGCTAGCGGCATCCTGAACTCCTCGCCGTCTCGGAGGTGTTCAGGGATGCTTACTTCCCGGCCAATTTGCTTCTGCCACTTAGTCGGTTCGTCGGCTGCATAGAGTAACATCGCGCCCAGAAGTGCCGCGATCAATCTGAAATAACGACTCCGCCGCATAGCTGCTCCTCTTTAAAAGGCGACTGGGTACGCGAAAGATCCAACCGGTGGAATGCCGAAGCCGGTTGAATAAACGGCAATCGGCGCGTCTGCGGTAAATGTCGCTGGCCCAGATAAAGCAGAAAGGAAGGGAAACGCGAACGCCCATTGATACTCGCCTCCAGGCAGAGGCGCGAAGGAAGACGAAGAAGGCACGCCGTTCAGTTGAAGGCTCGCAACCGCGCTGTTCGGCGCAACAATAATGACGAAGTTGACTGAACCCGACAGAATCGGCAAGAGCGTTTGTTGGGTTTTAAAGGCCGCTGTGGGCAAAACTTGCAAGGAACTCGGCCCCCCAAACGTTTGACCAGCATTTGATATCTGCCC
>JBAUOG010000034.1:0-17908 GCA_049579625.1 Bryobacteraceae bacterium | reverse complement strand
GGCTGATAACGACCGGTGGTGTGATATCTACTACCGGAATTGCCGGTTTAACTTTGGGCGGCGGAATTGGGTGGCTGATGGGGCGTTGTGGACTGGGGTGCGACAACACGCTCGCTTACGATGTTGCCATGGCGGATGGACAACTGATCCGAGCGACAGCTGACGAATATCCGGACCTCTTCTGGGCGCTCAAGGGAGGCGGCGGGAATTTTGGCGTAGTGACTTCAATCACCTACCGTTTACACCGAATCACTACCGTCGTTTCCGGCATGCTGCTTTTTCCGCTCGCTGAGGGTCGTGAAGTGCTGCGGAGGCATCGAGATTTCGTCTCGTCGGGCCTGCCGGACGAACTGATTGTCTATGCGGCCGCGATGTGTACGCCCGATGGAACTCCCTGTATCGGGATATTGCCCGCATATTGTGGCGACGATTTATCAAAAGCTCAGGTTTGGATAGACTCTCTCAAACGATTTGGGCCTGTTTTAGCCGATCTCACTGATCGCATGCCGTATGTGGCAATGCAGCAGATGCTCGACGCGGCAGCGCCGTATGGAATCCGAAGCTACTGGAAATCGAATTTCTTAGAGAGTCTTCCCGACGCGGCAATCGACGTGTTTGTTGACTTCGCCGAGCGGTGCCCATCGCCTCGAACCTTCATTCTCTTGGAGCACTCGCATGGCGCCGCAGTTCGCGTCCCAAGTGACGCCACGGCGTTCCCGATGCGTAAAGAAGGGCTGGATCTGGTGATCTTCAGCCTTTGGCAAGATGCCGAGCATGATACGAAGAACGTTTCGTGGACACGAAGCGCTTATGAGGCGTTGCAGCCCTGGTCCGCAGGATCAGTGTATGTGAACGGTATGAGCGAGGACGACTCCGGTCGTGTGAGACAGGCGTTCGGAGGGAATTTCGAAAGACTTTGCGAAATCAAGGCAAAGTACGATCCGCAGAATCGATTCCGACGGAATCAGAATATTTCGCCGCGGGTCGCACGTAGTTCAGCAGTCGTTTAAGGCCTGGCATAGGTCGGACGCTTGGCTTCGCCGCCGTACTCACGGAGGCGGGGACTTACTCGTAGCGATAGACGGTCACACGCAGGGCCGTATTGGGACGCACGGTTAGGATCTCGCCTTGGCCAGTATCGTCGCCGCCTAACTGGCGAACAACTTTCCATTGGCCATCTACAAACTTGCCCTGCTGCACGTCGCCCAAGCCGACGAGTTGCGGACCGGGCGTGGTGGCCGCCAACGCGATTCGAACTCCACCACCCACCGCGCCGAAGTAGAACTCGTTCGGTCCGGTTGAAATGAGAACTGCAGTCGCTTGTGCCGGGGCTGGGGCCGAGGGCGGCAAGGGTGGAGTTGGGGGCGCAGGCGGCGTGGCCTGCTCCGCTGGTTTCGGAGCAGCAGGCGGCTCCGGAGCGATGGAGAAACGGTTGCCGACATAGGTAATCGTCAGTTTATAGATACCGAGTTTGACGTCGAGCGGAGCATCGCCCTGATGCGTACGAACGGCGGTTATGGTTTCCCTTCCCTGCTGGGCCAAGATGGCCGGTGTCAATTCCTGAACAACGCGATACGCGCCGGCGAGTTCTGTGTCCGGACCCACCGAGCGTTCAATGAAGAACGGCGAGAATCCAATGGCGTTGAATTTTCCGAAGGCCGGAAGAACGTTGGCGGCGTTGGCACTGGTTTCGGGAATGAACAATGGGTTTCCATTGCGACCGAACCTCTGGCAGACTTCGTCGAAGTACTCCAAGTAGAGATCGGGTGCGAGCAAATCGATGGCGGGTGCGCCGGCACGCCATATGTCGTGCACCTGGGGCAACGGGCCGCCGCTCGGGTAGGTTCCGGGCCAAGCCGTATTCGGCTGCTGCAGCCAGGCGTTCACGAACATAGGAATGTTGTATTCCTTTTTGCCCTCTTCAACCACGGTGTTGATGAAGAGCGAATAGTTCCAGGCCATGAAGATTTCGTCCACCGGCCAGTGCAACTTCCGCCATCCCGTCTGATACTCCTCAAGAGTTAGGGGCGGACTCCTGGTCTGGATTGGCATTTCGACGCTGGCCGGCTTCCCCGGGCCGAAAACCTGCTCCCAGGTTCCCGAGGTCTTGGAGCCTTGCGCGGCCCAAGCTTCGCGCAGTTCCGGGCTCAACGTGTCCTTGTGCGCCTGAAGGTAGCTCATGAGCTCTTTGGGCACCGGGCCGGCAAAGGCCTGGTTGGCGGGCGCGGATCGATCGCGCGAATCGCGCAAGACACCGACTTCGTTTTCCACTTGCATCATCAGGACGGTATGCTGCTCGCCATCGACTTCCTTAATGTGGCGCATCAGGGCGCGGTAGGCCGCGGCGTCGGCATCACGCGTGGCGGTGGAGAAAGTGCTGAGCAACTCCATGCTCTTGCCGCCTTCAATTTGAATGCGGGGGAAGCGGTGGTAATCCTGCTTGACCCAATAGGGTGCGTAGCTGGAGAGGCCGTTCTTCCAACTACCGAACCAAAGAAAGACGACCTTGAGATGGTTGAACCGGGCCTGCCGGATGAGACCGTCGACCAGGGCGAAGTCGAACTGGCCCTCGGTGGGTTCTAACTGGGCCCAGGAGAGGGCCACCAGCACACAGTTCAGATTGCCCGATACCAGCTTGGGCCATATGGGCTGTATGTTCTCAAGACTGGTAGCGCTGTTGTTGCCGAGTTCACCGGTTAGCGCGAGAAACGGCTTTCCATCCACGATCAATTGCGTGGCGGCACCCTGTTTTTGCAGATGCGGGATGCTGGAGACCGACTGCGCGAAGCACTGGACAGCGATCAAGGCTGCGGGCAGCAGTCGAAAGCGAACGCAGGATTTCATTTTTGCCCATCACAAGCTTATACCTAAGGGGCATTGTCACGTGGGGACACGGCTACTCCGCGCACGGCGGGCTCGCGCCCCGCCGGCGCTCAGTGGACGCTGGCGGTAAGAAACACGTCAGCCCGCGGTGTCCCCGAAGTGGCTTCGGGCTACGGTTGGAGGCGCTGGGCGTCCCAGCAGGCGCCGGGGCCTTTGCAGGTGGCGTTGGTGCGGAGGATCTGGTGAAGGTGGTCTCTTTGCGCGGCGGAGAGGCTGGCGGCGATGTTGTGCAGTTCGTAAGGGTCTTTGGTTAGGTCGTAGTAGCAGGGCTCGGTAAGCGCGTATTCGACGTACATGGCGCCGGCCATGCGGATGGCTTCATATGTCGGTGGATTGGCGGAGTGCAGTTCCGGCGCATCGGGGTCGGCCGGATCGACGATGGGCATGCCGTGGTGCTCGATCAGCGCCAGGCGGCGCCAGTCGTCGCTGCCCGTCCCGCGGAGCAGAGGAGCCAAGCTGTATCCATCGGCAATGCCAGGGGGAACGGCGCCGGCCAGGTCCACGAAAGTGGGGTTCAGGTCGATGTTCTCCACGATGTCTTTGACGACGGCGCCTTTGCGGACACCGGGACCCATGACGATGAGAGGCACATTGATGTCGGTGTCGAACGGCGTCATCTTGCCGGGTCGCAGGGAGAACTCGCCCATGTGATAACCGTTGTCGGAGCTGAAGACGATGTAGGTGTTGTTGTCGACTCCCAGTTCGACCAGCAGCGCGCGGATGTCCTTGATCATCTTGTCGACGGAGAGCACGGACTGGGCACGCATGCGGAATGCGTGCTTCATGTGGTTAAAGTTCTGGGGCTCGAGCTCAGGGATGCTTTTCAACCATGGGGGCGCGGTGGCATCGGGCCGGGCGGCGAACGCCGGGCTGCGGGGATACTCAAGGCGTGGGAACTCATTGGCGTCGCGGGGCGCGGGAATGTAGGGAGCGTGCGGAGAGAAGGTCGCAATCTCAATGAGGAACGGGTTGCTGCTTGATTTGCGAATGAAGTCGCGGCCGAGCTTGGAGACAACGTCGGTGAGGTACGACTGCGGTTCGGAGCTATAGTGCACGATCGCGCCGTTCTGATTCAGGTTGTAGTCGAAGTTCTTATAGCCGTTGCCGGCGACGTCCCACTCGTCCCAGCCAGGAGCCGGGCCCGCCTTGGCAGGCAGGTAGCCATTCAGATACTTGCCGAGAAAGGCCGTCTTGTAGCCGACCTTCTGGAGCGCTACGGCGAAGGTTTGCGATACATTGCCGTGGGCGTTGAAGGCCTCGTAGCCGCCATCCGCCCCCGCGTTTTTGAAGACGCCTGTGTTGTGCGGTAGCTTGCCGGTAAAGATGGAGGAACGTGATGGGCAGCACAGCGAATCAGTGACGAAGTAGTTGGTGAAGGTGGTGCCCTGCTTCCGGATTTCGGCTAACTCGCGCATGAACGGCAGGAGGTTCATGGAGAGATCGTCGGTGAGGATGAAGACGATGTTGGGGCGCCTGGCGTTTTGGGGTTGCCCGCTGGCCTGAGTGGGCCGAGGCGCCGGGATCAGGTCCAGTGCGCCGGCACAGAGGAGGAGTGCCAGGATGACGCGCGAGAGGGTGCTGAACCGCGGGCTTGGCATGAGGATCTCCTTGACCTGGCTCGAGAGATGGGACTCAGAAGAAGTTACCACTGAAAGGCGTGATTTCCAAGAAGTTTGGGGGGCGGGGCGAATCGACGGGGCGTCGATTGCGGGCCGGGGGCCCACCCTACGACTGGGTTGAAGATGTTGAGGCGATACTGAGAGTGACGCCTTCATGAGTACGGATAAACAAGCCGGAAACGTGTATTTGATCGGCGCTGGGCCTGGAGATCCGGACCTGCTGACGGTCAAGGCGGCGCGTGTCCTGGGCCAATGCGATGTAGTGCTCTACGACCGATTGGTCGGCCCGGGCATTCTGGCGCTGGCCCGGCCGGATGCGGAACTGATTTATGTGGGCAAGCACGCGGGGGAGAAGGAACATACGCAGGACCGAATCTTCACGTTGCTGCTGAAGTACGCGCTAGCGGGGAAGACGGTGGCGCGGCTGAAGGGCGGCGACCCGCTGGTGTTCGGACGTGGCGCGGAAGAGTGGGCCATCGCGCTTGAGCACGGTATTGCGGTTGAGTTTATACCGGGTGTGACCTCAGCAAGCGCGGTGCCGGGGCTGGCCGGCATTCCGATTACCCACCGTGAAGTGTCACAGAGCTTCACGGTGATCACTGGACACTGCTCACAAGGCCTGCATCAGCAGTGGGAGAACTACGCGAAGGTCGACACACTGGTGGTGCTGATGGGGGTAAAGAACCGGGAGTTCATCGCACAATCGCTGATTGACGCGGGCCGCGATGACGGGCAAGCGATTGCCTTTATCGAGCGAGGCTCGACGCCCGAGCAGCGGGTGATCGTGAGCGATTTGGGGTCGGTGGCCCGCGGGGAGGTTGAGGTGCAGAATCCGGCGGTTTTCGTGATCGGCGAGGTGGTGCGGCTGAGGGCGAAGCTGATGGAGAGGGCTCACGTGGCCGATCTTGCGGCTGAACTGGCTGATCCGGCACGAATGTAACCGTCATCCACACGGGCTGCGTCCCTTTATATTAGGGATGCCTGCGGGTTGGGCACATACGGCACCCCCGAGGAATAGACTGGAAGAGGAAAAACTATGCTAGTCACAAGGCGGTACGCGGCACGCTGGTTGAGGTGCTGTAGAAACGCGGCGGGCTTTCTCTCCGTCGCCGGCTGCCTGATTGCCCAGAGCGCGGCTCAGCCTCAGGGTGTTCCCCAAACCTCACCCTCGGCTGGGAAGACCGTCGAGCAACCCGCTGAGAAAACGGGCACGGTGATCCGAAGCAACGTGCGCGAAGTGGTGTTGGATGTGGTGGTGCGGCGAAAGGACCTGACGCTGAATAAGAAGTTGAAGGCGTCCGATTTCAAAATCACGGAAGACGGCGTGCCGCAAACAATTAAGACGTTCCGATTCGTGGGAGGCGATGAGACGAGGGTGACGGCGCCGGCACCCGAAGCGATTGGGCCGGCAGTAAAGACGGTGGCCCCGCAAGTCAATTCGACTCGGGAGCCGAACTTCGTGTCGATCATCTTCGACCAGATCGGACCGGACTCGCGGAAAAACGCCGAGGAGGCCGCGACGGATTTCCTGAGCCAGCAGTTTGCGGAGAACACGTACGCCGCGGTATTCGGTTTAAACCTACGGCTGAATGCAGTGCAAGGGTTCACGAACGACCGCGCGGCGCTGGCGAGGGCGGTGCACCTGGCGGTAACCGGCAATTCGCAGGAACTGGCCCAAGCTTCGGCAAGCGTGCTGAACGAGACCAACTATTTGATTACGGGAGGCCCGACTGGCATCACTCTTACGCCAGGACTGGACTTATCACAGCGGCCGGATCTCAGTACTTCCGGGGCAGCACAAGCGCCATTCTCCGAGGCACAACAGTATATGGCGCAGATGATTACGGCGCAGCGCGACATGACTTCCTATGGCATTGGCATGAAGGTGCTGGCGTCGATGATGCTGCTGGTGAAGTACGAATCGGGATTGCCCGGACGCAAGACGGTGCTCTACCTTTCCGACGGACTGGTGAAGCCGCCGGATCGCCAGGACTATATGAAGGCCGTAATCGGCGCCGCCAACCGGGGCAACATCAGCTTCTACTGCATCGATGTGCGCGGGCTCACAACGGCGACCTCAAACGGGATGGTTTCCGGTTTGACGCAGACGGCTGGGAATCTGAGCGCGGCGCAGGCAGGCGCCGACACACAATCGGTCGGGGGCGACCAGATTTCGCCTTCGCAGGGGATGGCGCTGGCGCTACAAGGCGACTTGATTCAGACCGCGTTGTCCTCGCACACGCAACTTAATATGGCTGAGATAGCGGAGGGTACCGGCGGATTCGCGATCTTCAACACCAACGACTTCAAACATGGCATGGCGCGCGTGATGGAAGACGTGCGGACACATTACGAGATCTCGTACGTGCCGACATCGACCGCTGAGGATGGTAAATTCCGTGCGATTAAAGTGACAGTCAACGATCCGAAGCTGATTGTGCAGAGCCGCAGTGGATACTACGCCGTGCCGCAGATGAAGGGTGGGGCGGTGGTGCCGTTCGAGATGGCGGGGTTGAAGGCTTTAAACACGCCGGGAAAGACCGACTTCCCGTTTCATGTGGCGGCGTTGCGATACAAACCGCTGCCGGACGGGTTCCGGTACGAGATTGTGTTCGACCTCAGCACGGCCAGCTTGACGACCGACGTGGATGAGAAGACACAGAAGGCGCGGATACACGCCACGTTTCTGGCGCTGATCAAAGACCAGAGCGGCCAGATTGTGCAGAAGGTCAGCCAGGAGATTGATCGCGAGGTGCCGGAAGACAAGCTGGATATGTTCCGGCGCGGCGAGATGATTTTCACAAACCCGGTTGAACTGACGTCGGGCCGGTATCTGATCGAGGCAGCGGTGACGGACCCTGAGGGCGGATTAGCGAGTACGAAGCGCGTAGCCCTGGTGGTGCCGAAACCCGGAGAGCCCGCAGTGAGCAGCATTGCGGTAGTACACGACGTGGATTCTCTGGTGGCGCCGCGGGATCCGGGGAACCCGCTCGAATTCGACGGTGGCAAAGTATTGCCCGCACTGCCGCCGGTTGTGAAACCCCAAACCGACGCGGCGGTCTTCTTCGTGGTCTATCCGGAACTGGATGAGGGAAAGCCAACAGATGAGAAGCCTCAAGTGGTCGTTGAGATCCTCCAGAACGGGAAACAGGTTTCCCGAGCCACGCCGGACTTAGGTTTGCCGGACGAGGTCAATACCTTCCCTGTCATCTCGTCGGCCAAGTTGCCGCCTGGCGACTACGTGGTGAAGGTCACGGTGCAACAAGCGGGCCGTATGAGTGTCGAAACGACGGCGCTGACGGTGAATCCGTAGCACTGGTCTTACCGTGCGCGGTGAGACGTGAAGGCGGAAGAGGCCTCGCGCGCAAGGATGCCGATCTTCGGATGAGTTGGCTCCATGGCCGGGAACAGCCCGTGCTGCCGTAATGTTTCCGTACAGGTGGGTCCGATGGAGGCGATGAACGTACGCGACAAGCAGGCGATCGCCGCATCGCGCTGGCCTCTTTCCGCCGCGAATTGCAACAGGTGTTCCAACTGAACCGAGGTGGTGAAGAGCACCACGTCGACTTGATTCGCGAGGAGCCGGGCGAGACCTTCCGCCAGCAAGGTGGTATCGGGCGGAAGTGCCCACTGGTAAACAGCGACCGTGGAGACGGTGCGACCTTGAGCCGCAAGACCGGCGGTTAGTTCGAGACTGGGGCGACCGTATTCTTGAACGGCCACGGATTTTTCAAGACGGCCCTGGACGGCGCTGAGAACCTCGCGCCAGGTATTGGGCTCCGGTACGGCCACAGCAACCGGAACGGCCCACTCGCGCATGACGGCCATCGGCTTTGGGCCACGAGCAACGACGGTTATGCTGCGCAGGGCCTCGACTAAACGCTCGGTCGGTTCGCGTGTGGCCACGACACGACCGAGTAGCCGCGCACCGACTCCGGTCAGGAAGATCAGCATATCGAATTCGCCCGCGTAGAGCCGACGCGAGAATTCGAACGCCGCTTCGTTGTGCTCTAGCGGAACTTCGACTAACGCCGGAGCAACAAATGGGTCGCCCCCATTCAAGCGAATGAGCTCGGCCATTTCCGTTGCCCGCCGGCTTTCAAACGAGAGAACACGCGCCCCACGAAAGGACATATGCCTCAATTGTACGAGCGAAGCTGCGCGATGATGGAACGCTATTTCGCGAGGTCCGACGGGTGGATGCCCCTGGTGTAATCTTCGTCGAGAAAGGAGCGCGGGTGATATGTACCCACGAGGCCAACGTCTGCTTTGGCCGGGATCCTGGTCTCCAGACCAATCGCCCAGAACGCGGCGTTGACCAGCAGGCGGCGAAAGGCTTCATTCAAGAAATCGTCGGCCGAGCCCATGGTGGTAGTGAACACGCGCGAGCTTTTTCCGAGGGCGCCGGTGTAAGCGTTGGTCCAAGCAACAGGCAGCATGGGGTCGTTCGGTTTTCCGACAACCGCCGGATCGTTCGGTTGCATGCCGGATAGCACCTGGCCTTGGAGCAACGGATGGCAGGTGGCGGGCAGGGGCAGGCGCACTTCATACACATCCGTGGGCACCCAGATTTCCCGGTCGCCAATGCCTCGCAGGATCGGGTTCTTTTCTTCGCCGGGAACGATGACGGCGCGGCTGCTTTGTTTGCCGTGATCCCCATGATGTGCGACCCAGGTCTCGCCGAGGATCTTGCGCCCGAACCCGCCTTCCCAGCCTTCGATCTTGCTGTTCCAGGAATAACGCGAGTACGTTTCGCCGGCTTCGATTGCAAAAGCGTGCGTCGCGGTTCGGATACCGATGACCGGCCGGCCGGACTCCACGTAGTCGACAATCTTCTTCATCTGGTCGCCAGGCAGGTCGCGAAATCGCGCGAACAGAATCAGGAGATCGGCCGTTTCGAGTGCTTCGAGACCGGGGATGTTGCGCCGCTGATGAGGATCGATAGTGCCGTCGGATGGGTTGATCGAGAACAACACCGTGCAGTCGAACCCTTGATGTTCAGCTAGAATCTTCGCCAGCTGAGGCAGCATTTCCTCAGAATGGTATTCGTCGTCCGCTGCGATCAGAACAATCCGTTTCCCCTTCCCTGGTCCTGAGTGGCCCTGGAATTCAACTCCCGCGGCACGAAGGGACGAAGACGTCGCATCAAAAAACAGCAAGGCTGCAACAAGCAGGGATAGGGGTTGAGTTGTGCGAGCCGGAAGGAGGAGTTCTTTGAGACTGATCATGCGGATGGTTTCCAATGTAGCTCAGACCGTGAGTGACCTGCTAAGTTCGAGAAGAGCCGCTGCGCACGATGCCCGGAAAACTTCCACCGGTTTCGGTGGTAATCCCCGTCTTCAACGATTTCGAGAATCTGCGGCATTGTCTGGATGCGCTGCGGCATTCGAGCGTGCAGGATTTCGAATTGATCGTTGTGGACGACGGCTCGGTTGACGATTCGGCGCGGATAGCCACGGAGGCCGGTGCGGTGGTGTTGCGCTCGGAACGGCAAATGGGTCCGGCCGCGGCGCGAAATCTGGGCGCCCGCAGTGCGACTGCTCCACTACTGTTTTTTCTGGATGCCGACGTTTGCGTTCATCGGGACACGCTGGGTCACGCTGTCAACGAACTCATTGCGCAACCCGAGGTTGCGGCGGTGATCGGCTCCTACGACGATTCGCCGTCGGAGGAGCGCTTCATTTCGCAGTACAAAAACCTGTTTCATCGCTTCGTCCACCAAACGGCGCGGCGCGAGGCGGGAACATTCTGGACTGGCTGCGGAGCGATCCGACGCGATGTATTCATGGTCATGGGCGGCTTCGACACCTCGTTCAAGCGACCGTCGATTGAAGACATCGAACTTGGCGTGCGTATGGTTCGCGCCGGCTACAAGATTGTGCTTTGTCCCGAGATGCAAGTTCAGCACAGGAAGCGCTGGACGTTACTGGGACTGATTCGAACGGATCTGGTGGACCGTGCGATTCCGTGGACGAAGCTCATCTTGAAGAGCCAGCGTATGCCCGACGATCTGAATTTGAAACAGAGTCAGAGAGTCAGCGCCGGGCTGACTTGCGCTTTGATTCCGGTGCTGGTATCGGCGGCGGTTCTAAGGAGTCTCGGGGCGGTGGCGATAGCCGTAGGAATGCTGCTGGCCGTGATGGCGCTTAATCGGGATTTGTATCGTTTTTTTGCGGGCGAACGCGGATTATGGTTCGCGATTAGAGCGATTCCGATGCACTTGCTGTACTACTTGTACAGCGTGCTCGGGTTTGTGATCGGCTTGGCGGAGCACATCAAGAGGGCGGCGGCGTCATGGGTGGATGGAAAGAGCGTTGACGCAGCGTAGTCAGTAGCTGAGCGGAGGCCACAGGCTGAAGGCCTGTGCCACGTTGGTCGCAGCTCCGTTCGTGATCCGCTTGCTGACGCGCGCGGTTCAGTGCTGGAGTTGTTGCCTAGACTCTGGCTTCAGTAATTGGTCGCGGATCAGGCAAGAGCTGGGATCAGATAGGGATCGCGATAGACAGGATGAGCCAACTGATTGGCTTCTTCGTCAGTGAAGCGCTGAGAGGCCGCGTCGAAAGCGAGCTTCCGGCCTCCGAGCCGATAGCTGATATTCGCGAGGTGGCAGAGATCGGCCGAGATCACGCCGGTTTCGACATCAGCGTGAAGGTCTTCACGCTTGCGACTGCGGACGGCAGCGATGAAGTTCGCCATGTGCGGATGAGTATCGGTCTCCTCCGGCTCTTCGCACTTGGCCGTGGTCACTAGCTTCGCCGGATCACCTTTGTAGATGCGGTAGCCAGCCGAATCGAGCGCCATCCATCCATCGGAGCCATAGAAGAGGTTGCCGATACAGTTGCCGTCGCGGCCGACTTTGAGATCGCCTTCACCGCCGGTAGGCAAGCCGCGGACTTCAAACACGATCTCCTTGTCGCCGTAGTCGAGGCGGGCCACTAGCGTGTTGGGCGTTTGTTGATCGTCGTCATAAACATATTTGCCGCCGGAGGCCGTGACCGATTTCGGCAGACCCACGCCCAAGCCCCAGCGGGCGATGTCCATTTCATGCACGCCCTGATTGCCGATATCGCCGTTGCCGGTGTCCCAAAACCAATGCCATTTGTACAGGAAGCGATTCTGCGAAAACGGAATCATGGGCGCCGGGCCGAGAAACTTGTCCCAATCGACTCCCGGCGGAACCGGCTCGACCGGCGTGTGGCCGATTGACTTGCGGCGCTTAAAGCAGAGGCCGCGGGCCATGTAGACATTTCCGATGACGCCATCCTGGAGGAGTTGCGCCGCACGAATCTTGTGGGCGATACTACGGCCTTGCGAGCCGACCTGCACCATGCGTTCTGATTTGCGAGCTTCCGCGACCATCTGCCGGCCTTCGTATGGATCGTGGCAAGCAGGCTTCTCAACGTACACGTCTTTACCGGCCTGACAGGCCCAGATGGTGGCTAGCGCATGCCAGTGATTCGGCAGAGGCATGGAGACGGCATGAACTTCTTTATCGGCAAACACCGCCTTCATGTCCTGGTAGAGCTTGGGATCCTGTCCGGTCAGTTTTCTGGCCAGGGCCTGGGCACGTTCGAGATTGGGCTGGTCGACATCGCAGAGCGCATAGATGTTGACATCGGGAAGCTTGGCGTACTGAGTAATATGGTCGCGGCCGCGGCTACCTGTCCCGACGACGGCAATATTGATGCGATCGTTGGCGCCCCAGGCGCGCGTGGAGGCTAAGGCGGTGAGCGCGGAAGCCTGCAGAAAAGTTCGGCGGGTTGTGTTGTTCATGCGGAGTCGTCCGGTGACTACGGTATCGCGAGCGGGGCCGGAGGGCAAGCGCGAAAGTTACCAGCGCGAAAGTTACCAGTGAGCCAGGTTAACGGTCACAGTGGGAGTTCTCACACAGACTCAACGCGGCAGGCTGAAGCGGAAGGTCGAGCCGGACCCGCCGTCGCTCTCAACCCAGATTCGCCCGCCATGTCCCTGCACGATCCGGCGGCAGAGGGCGAGGCCAAGGCCGTTGCCGGGAATATCGCGCCCGTGGAGGCGCTTGAAGGCACCGAAGATCTGCTGATGAAACCTGGCATCAATGCCCGGACCATTGTCCCGAACCGACACAACGACTTCGCCTTCGGTCTCATTTGCGAAGATATGAACGCGAGGCACTGACTGCGAACGAAACTTCAGTCCGTTGGCGACGAGGTGCTGCAAGAGGAGGCTCAATTGGATGGGATCTGCATTTACTTCAGGGAGCGCGTCGTTGGTGATCAAGGCCTGCGACTCGGCAATTTCCTTTTGCAGGTTCATGCGGACACCTTGCAGCACCGCCTCCAAGGAAATCGATTCGAGCTTGGGAGGGAGGACGCGTGTCAAGAGAAGCATGTCCCGAACCAGGGTTGTCATGCGGTTTGCGCCTTCCACAATATAGCCGGCGAATTCAGTTGCCTCCGGATCGGCGGCACCAATACGCCGCGCTAGCAACTGGGCGTAGCTGGTGATGGAGCGGAGCGGCTCCTGCAAGTCGTGGGCGGCGGCGTAACAGATCAAGTCCATTTCGCTGCGGCTTTGGCGTGCGTCCTCAAAGGCGGCATCGCGCTCTTTCTCGGCCTCGATAAGGCGGGTCTCCAGACGCGACTTCTCCGCCAGCAGCTGTTTGAGAGTGGGGCGCAACGCCTTCATGACAATCGCGCCAACTGGAACTTCTCCATGGACAAAGCGGCTCCTCTCTCACGCAGCGATCAGGCCGGCCCGTTCAAGCAAAGCATTTGAATCGGGGTCGCGGCCCATGAAGTTCCGATACAACTCAGCTGGATCCTCGCCGTCACCGCGCTCGAGAATGTTCCGGCGGTAATCAATGCCGGTTTGCGCATTGAATATGCCTTCGCTGCGGAAGCGCGTGAATGCATCCGCATCCAACACTTCCGCCCACTTATACGAATAGTAACCCGCGCCGTAGGCAACCGGGCTGGAAAAAAGATGCGAGAAGCTAGCAATCATACCGTAGTCCTTGGGGAGCGGGGCCGGCGTAAAAGCAGCGAGAACGTCGCGTGCATACGCGAGCACGTCACCATCGCGGGCCGGATCGTATTCCCGATGCAACTTCAGATCAACTAGGCCGAAGCCGAGCTGACGCATCTGTGTGTTCGCACTGCGGAAATTGCGGGCGTTCTTCATCTTCCGGAAGAGATCGTCAGGAATTTTCTCGCCGGTCTGCCAGTGGCGCGCAAAGAGGTCAACAGCTTCACGCTCCATGCACCAGTTCTCCATGATCTGGGAAGGGAGCTCGACGAAATCCCAGGGAACATTCGTGCCCGCCAGCGAGCGGATTGGAACGCGGCTCAAGGTATGGTGCAACAAATGCCCGAACTCGTGGAAAATGGTTTCCACTTCACGGTGAGTCAGCAGCGACGGCGTGTCGCCGACGGGCGGGGTCAGGTTGCCGCAGATCAAGCCCACGTGGGGCTGGCCCGCGTCGGGATTGCCCGTGACTAAAGAATCCATCCAAGCGCCACCGCGCTTGTTTTCGCGCGGAAACCAGTCGGCATAGAACCCACCGAGAAAGATGCCCGCGGATGCGTCTTCCACGCGGTAATACTTCACTGCGGCATCCCAAGCGGGGATGCCGGACTGCTCAACGACTTTGATCCCCAGCAGACGCCCAAAGATCTCAAACATGCCGTTCACAACGTGATCGAGCTGGAAGTAAGGGCGGAGTTCTTCTTCGTCGAAGTCATAGAGGGCCTGGCGCTGTTTCTCCGCTAGGTAGCCCACATCCCAGGGCTCGATGGTGGAGTAGCCTAGCGATTGGCCTAAAACGGCCAGACTAGCGTTCTCTCGCTCAAAAAACGGCACCGTTTTCAAATGTAGGCCGGCTAGGAATTCCTGTGCATGCGCGCCGCTGTGCGCCATGCGATCGTCCAACACGAGATCGGCGAAATCGCGATAGCCGAGCAGTTGCGCCTTCTCGCGGCGAAGGCGGAGAATCTCGGAAACCAGCGGGCGATTGTCAAACTCGCCGAAGGTTGCACGGCGATTGGAAGCATCCCAGAGTTGCCGGCGAATGCCGCGGTCGTCCAGATAGGTCATGGCTGCGATGTAGCTGGGGGCTTGGAGCGTGAATCGCCAGCCTGGCTTGCCCTTAGATTCAGCGCTGGCCTTGGCTGCCATTAGGGCGGAGTCACGCAAACCTGCGAGCTGGGCCTCGTCGGTGATGACCAGTTCGAATGCATTGGTAGCATCGAGCACGTGTTCGGAGAACTTGGTGGTGATCTCCGTCAGTTCCACGTCCAACTGCTCCAGCTTCTTTTTGCCGGCGGCATCGAGGTCGGCGCCCGCGCGGTGGAAGCCTTGAACGGTCTTGAGCAGAAAGCGGCGATGGACCGGGCCGAGGGCATCTTTATTGACGGAGGCATCCACTGCCTTGACCGCTTCCCAGAGCTTTTCGTTCAGCGCGATGGAGGTATAGAAGGCGCTGACCGGGCCTTGGACCACGTTGTGCGCTGCTCGAAGTTCCGGATAGGTAGCAACCGACTCGAGATGTCGAACGACAGCCATGGCGTGGTCGAGCGGATCCGTGAGATGGTCGAGCTTTAGCAGAACGTTGTCATACGTGCGAGGCTCGGCGGAAGTGCCAAGTTCATCCAGACGGCGCTCCATTTGCGCCAATAACTCTTGAATGGCGGGCTCAACGTGCTCTGCTTTGACCTCATCAAACGGGATGGGGGATTTCTGTTCGAGGAGCGGATTCACCGCTACCGATTCGGTCATGATTTCGATTTCCTCCTGAGTGCTATTTCTATTGTCTCTGGTGGCAACTGGAGAAGGCCTAGATGGAGCGACTGCTTCGCCTGGTCCGCTTGCTGACGCGCGCGGTTCCGTGCTGGAGTTTTCCGAAGCTTCGCGTTCGCTGATTGAGGTTCTGGAGAGAGCGGCGGCTCCGTTTGGTCCGCTTGCTGACGAGTCTGTGTGAAAACTCCGCGACGGAGTAACGAGTGCCGGTCGGTTGTACTGCATCTTGGGACAGGCTCGCTCTGTCCACGCGGCGAATGGGCTCGATGTGACGAAAGTACGAGTCGGGTCGCCTCGGGAACAGAGGCGCCTGTCCCGGTCGGCTTCGTCGTGTCTCCGCTCGCTTGACGCGCGCGGTTCCGTGCTGGAGTTTAACGTCCTCCTGCGCTCATGCTGGGATCGTGCTGGCGTTTTCAGGAAGCCCGAAATGCAGGAAGGATCGGCATCGATCGAATGCGTATTCCGGTAGCACTTGCGATCGCGTTGGCGAGGGCCGGAGCAATGCCCACGATCGGCGTTTCACCTGCGCCGGCCGAAGGAATATCCTTGCGATCGAGGAGGACCAGTTCTACCTTCGGAACGTCGCCGAAGCGCGGCACACGGTACTCAGAGAGACGAGGATTGAGAATGCGGCCATTCGCGAAATCGATGGCTTCGAACAGTGCCCCGCCGAGCCCCATGACGATGGCGCCCTCCACCTGATTCTTGAGATGTTCGGGATTGACGATCGCGCCGCACTCCCACGCTTCCACCACGCGCTCCACGCGCAACTGCTTGCCTGACCCGATGGAAACTTCCGCGCAACAGGCAACATAACCGCCCTTTTCCATACCGCACGCGAGCCCGAAGCCACGGCTTGTTGAAGACTTCTGCCTGGACCATTGAAAGCGCTCGGTCGCTGCCTGCAATACGGCGATCAAACGCTCGTTCTTCAGGTTCTTCAACCGGAAGACGAGCGGATCCATCCCGGCTGCAGCCGCCAATTCATCCATGTGCGACTCGCGAGCAAAGTTGTTCGCGGTGGAGGCTAAGCCTCGATACGAGCCGTCGCGGAGGGGCGAATTGACAGCGTGGAAGCGCTCGGTCTTATTCGACACTTCATAGGGTGTTTGAAGTCCTGAGGGGCCGGACAAATAATTGTGGAACTCCCAAGCCTGCAGCCGGCCCTCTTTGTCTACCGCGCTCTGCACGTTGATGACACCCGCCGGCCGGAAGTACGCCCAGGTGAACTCCTCTTCGCGCGTCCAGATCAGCTTCACGGGTTTGCCGGCGCCGCGCGCCAAACGCGCCGCTTCGATCGCACACTCCCCGGTGTGCTTGCCGCCGTAGCCTGAACCTGCATCCGGCATCAACACACGCACCTGCTTCTCGGGGATCCCCAGGGCGGTCGCCAGCTCACCCTTCACTCCGAATGGACGTTGCGTGCCAGTCCAGACGGTAAGCTGGCCATCTCGAAAATCGGCAACAGCGGCGCGTGGCTCCAACGGCACATGCGCTATGTAGGCAACCGTGTACGAGCGCTGCAGTGGGAGCTCGGTGGTTGGTTCCGGGTCCCCTTGCGCGTTCGCCCGTATGTAAGAGAGCAACTCCTTCGACGAGATCTGTTTCTGCTGGTCCCACTTCGCGTCGATACTGAGCAACGCCTTTTGGGCCTTCTGTTCGTCGGTTGCAGCGACGCCGATGAAGTCACCATCGCGCACAACCGTAACACCCGGCATCTTCGAAACCGCGCTCGTGTCGGCAGAAATCAGTTTGGCGCCAAAGCTCGGCGGGCGCAGCACGCGGCCATAAAGCATCCCGGGCAGCTTCCCATCGGATGGGTACTTATGTTTGCCGGTGACAATCTCCCGGGCATTCACCTTGGTCAAACTTGTTCCGGCTACCTGCCACTGGTTGGGCGGAGTGACGAAATCCGGCTTGCCCAGCACCTTGACCCAGTCGGTTTTGCCTGCCAGATCACCGACGGCCACGGTCTTTCCAGTGGCTGGGTCGGATACGTGACCGTTGGCGATCTTTAGATGGGCCGCATCCGCATTCCAGGCCTTCGCCGCGGCCTCGAGCAGCGTCTCGCGAGCGGTTGACGCCATCCGGCGCAACTCAGGCGCCATCGTCGGCGTCGTCCGGCTACCGAAGGTCCCCATGTCCCAGGGCGTCAGATCGGTGTCTCCCATGACGAGTCGAACTGAGCCGGGTGAGCACCGCAATTCATCGGCAACAGCTTGCGTCAGGGAAGTACGAATGTTCTGACCAACCTCAACCTTGCCTGTGAAAGCCGTGATGGCGCCATCCGGCGCGATGTGCAGCCACGCCGCAACGTCTTCAGGAAGCTGTTCACCTCGGGGGCGCCGCGCAGCGCCTGATTCCTGAGCCGTGCTGACCTCATCGAACGCAAGCAGCACCAGTAATCCGCCGCCCAACGCTTTCAGGAAGTCGCGGCGGTCGAATGAAGCGGCAGGGCCATTCATCAAATCAAGCATGACGTTTCACCTGAGCTTCGGTCGCCATGGTCTGGGCTGCCTTCTGAACGGCAGCCACGATACGGTTGTAGGTTCCGCAGCGGCAAACGTTGCCCTCCAGTTGCTGCTTGATCTCGGCTTCTGAGGGCGACCCGTCTTTACGTAGCAGGGCCACGC
>JBAUOG010000033.1:0-1716 GCA_049579625.1 Bryobacteraceae bacterium | reverse complement strand
AGCCTGTGATACTCCGCTCACTTAAGGTGATTGGGAGAGAAACATTGCTACTCTCTTTGGCGCCAGTGACTGCTGTCCGTTTGTGATGACTGGCTGAGGATGAGATGCTCATAATTTCTATTATCCTTAAATTGCGATGAAAACTATTATACGCGAGTGTTCACGAAGCAATAGATAACTTTTTACAATTTCTTGAAAAATTCCTCTTGCTGATACTCATGCAAAGTTATACAATATAATCCAATCCCATCCCAAGCACTTCGTACGCTCCTAAAGGAGAACAGTCTACATTATGAGCACGACAAAGATAGCTGCTTCATTGTATCAGTTACAGCAGCTTGACCTCGAACTGGAACGTTTAATTGCTGAGCAACAGGCACTGGAGAGTTCACTTCAGGGAGATAGCGCATTAAAAAAGCTACGAACCGAGGATGCTATTGCACAACAACAGTTACATCTGGGTCTTCAGGCTCAAAAAGAAGCAGAGTGGGCGCTTGAGGAACTGGATCGCCGCCTGCGCTTGCAGGAGCAGCGTATGTATAGTGGTGTTGTGACCAATCCGAAAGAACTGTATGCTTTGCAACAGGAAGTGCAGCATTTACGAGCGCAACAAAATCGCCAGGAAGAGATGGCGCTTGAGGTGATCCTCACAACCGAGTCTTTGCAGGAGACGGCAAACAGCAAGGCTGAGGCTTTGCGCCAGGCTCAGGAGAAGTGGTTAGAGACGAATGCTGCAGGCATGATACGCCGCGACCAACTGGATGTGAAACGTAAGGAGTTAGTGGCAAATCGCGAGCAATTTGTGAGCACAATCGACACTCAGGTACTGAATCGCTATGAGGCTTTGAAGCGTACAAAGCAAGGACGAGCAGTTTCAAAAGTAGATCAAAATTCGTGCCAGTGGTGCCGAGTAATTCTGACTCCCAGCGAATTGCAACGAGTGCGCGCCAACGCGGATTTACAGACGTGCAGCAATTGCGGGCGTATTCTGTACTATGATCGCCAGTCATAAAACCTTGACTATGAGACGATTTATCTGCTATACTGCTCTTGTTCCAATAACGGGGCGTAGCGCAGCCCGGTAGCGCACCACAATGGGGTTGTGGTGGTCGGAGGTTCAAATCCTCTCGCCCCGACTGACGAAACGAGGGAGGAAGCCTTTCGAGATAAGGCTTCCTCCCTCGTTTTATGTATGCTACCTTTGCGATCCTGTTATGTCCTGCTTCTATATAACTCAAGTATTGTGTATTGCATCATGAAGAGGCAAGAGGAAAAATTGCTCTGCTTTACCTTGACATTCCCATTGTGCCTGCGTTAAGCTTGAAAAGAAAGACGTGTTTTCCTATGCAACCTGCGGGCCTCTCCAGGTGACGAAGCGCAGGGAATCTTTCCACAGGCTTTTTACCAAATTCTCGCTGATCAATGCCGGTATGAATCATACGCTCAATCGGGTAGTTAGTCAGGGAGGCGTTACAGCTCTCTTGAGATTCCAAAACGACGTTTGCTCCAAATCCTGTCACAGGCTCTCTGAGGAAAACGTGACAAAGGATGCAGAGGAATACTGCGGATAGCAAGGAGAAAATCAATGCGAATACTTTCCATGATTATCGGCCTCATAGGAGTGGTCATAGCCTTTTTAGTAAACATCTTCTACTCCTCTTTCCACGTTCTGGGAAGGGTTGCCGGAATCACGAACGATCAAACACACTTCTTTTG
>JBAUOG010000032.1:0-6744 GCA_049579625.1 Bryobacteraceae bacterium | reverse complement strand
GGTCGCGCCCGTGCAGGAACGAGAGCTCAATCACGAAGCCCAGCCCGATGACGTTCGCGCCGAGTCCCTCCACCAGCTTCGCGACGGCCGAGGCCGTGCCTCCCGTCGCCAGCACATCATCAATGATCAGCACATTCTCGCCGGGCTGGATGGCATCCGCGTGGATCTCCAGTATGTCCGTACCGTATTCCAACGCATACTCGATGCTTCGCACAGCCGCCGGCAGCTTCTTCGGCTTGCGCACCGGCACGAAGCCCGCACCATGCGCCAGCGCCATTGCAGGCGCGAAGAAGTAGCCGCGCGCCTCAATCCCAACAACCACGTCGATCGCCCGGCCCTTATAGTGGGCCTCCAAGGCGTCAATCGTCTCGCGAAAACCTGCCTTGTCTCGCAGCAAGGTCGTAATGTCGTAGAAATTGATCCCCGGCTTGGGAAAGTCCGGCACTTCGCGGATCAGCTGTTTCAGATGGTTCATGAGTTTCCTGCCCGTTCGCGGCCGCCCGAAAGGTCGGCGATCGAGCCTGCCTGAGCTGTCGGGTGAAATCCGCATCGGGCAACATACCCCGCGGGACGCCTCGATTGTAGCAAGCAATACATTCTTGCCTCACTCATGACGGTATGCCCAAATTGAACGCGTTTATCCCAGGAGCGGACAACCCTTCGGCTCCGCGGTCTCAGATCGCGCTCGATTCTGCAAGATCTCCAGCACTGTCCCAATGCAGATCCGGCATTCTGGATAATGGAGATGACATGCGTTCTAACGTTTCTTTCGTTTGCGTTCTCCTGCTAGTTGCCGCGGCCGCCTGCTTCGCCCAAACTGACAACAAAACAAACTACAGCGGCGAGTGGCGAATGATCAAGGAGAAGAGTGACTTCGGCAAATTCACTTCGCCCGATACCTTGGTCCGCACTGTCGATCAGAAAGACGTCACCATCAACGTGCACACGGCACAAACCGGCCCGGCCGGCAAGAACAGCGCCGACGTCACCTATTACACCGACGGCCGCGAGTCCATCAACGAGATCCGCGGCCGGGAATCAAAAAGCCACTGCTTTTGGGATGGAGGTGTGCTGGTGATTCGGACGTACGCGAAGGCGTCGAACAACAACCCGATTGAGACCGAAGAACGCTGGGAGCTCTCCACCGATGGCAAAATCCTAACCATGACCAGCCACATGGAAACCGGCGTCACGCAACACAACTTCAAGCTGGTGTGTGAACGTGTGACGAAGTGACACTGCGCTAACTACGCAACCTATTTCTCAAAAAGCTCCGTCGCCGCGCGTTTCAATCGGTCACGTATCCCGGCCCACTCGTCGGCCACTGGCGGCTCGCGTAGCGCAATCCAATCCCATCCCTCCGTGTCGGCTTCATGTAGCGCTGCATACAAACGCGCTGCATACGCGGCTGGTTCTGACGGCATTTCCAGAATGCGCCCACGCCCCTTTGGTTTCCGCTGGCCTTTCTTTAGCAGCACCAGCGGCGTCCTCGGCGCATAGTGCCGGCTTTGCATCCCCGGTGCCGCGAACCCTGGCAATGCACCTTCCGATACCGCCTGTTGAACTTGCCCGGAATGCTGAACTCTCCAGGCGACGCCCGTCGCTGCTTCCAAATCGGCTTGCGAAATCATGCCCAGCCTCAGAATCGTCGGGTGCTCTTCCGCCAGTGACACCACGGTCGACTCAATTCCGATATGGGTCGCGCCGCCATCGAGAATCAGATCTACGGCACTGCCAAGTCCCACACGCACATGCTCGGCCGTGGTCGGTGAGATCTGTGTGAATCGGTTGGCGCTCGGCGCGGCAATCGGCACCCCCGCTCGTCGGATGAGCGCCAGCGCCACCGGATGCGAAGGGATTCGCACCCCGACGGTATCCAGCCCGGCTGTCACAATGTCGGGAATCTGGTCGGCTTTGGGCAGCACCAGCGTGAGTGGCCCGGGCCAGAATCGCTCCGCAAGTCTCTGTGCCATGCTCGGCCATTCCGCCGTCACTTGCCGCGCCATGATGACGTCCGCAACATGGACAATCAGCGGGCTGGTCGCCGGCCGGCCCTTGGCATCGTAGATTCGCTGAACCGCCGCCTCATCTAGCGCATTCGCGCCGAGCCCATAGACGGTCTCGGTCGGAAAGGCAACCAGCCGGCCCGCGCGGATCAGCTTGGCAGCCAGCGTCAGTTCGGTCTCGCTCGGATCCATTTAAATGCCGTCGCGTCGTTAGCCAAGTGGCTAGTCGATGAGTTCGTCTTTGCCTGCTTCGCCGGCCAGCTTGCCCGTCTTTCGCCACACCAGATAGGCGTGCGTCAGGCTGTCGATATCGCCGTCCAGTATTCGATCGACATCTCCGATGGAAAGCTTGGTTCGCAGGTCTTTCACAAGCCGGTAAGGCGCTAGCACGTAGTTACGAATCTGGCTGCCGAAATTGATCTCCAGCTTCGTATCTTCCAGCTTCCGGTCTGCTACGCGTTTTTTGTCCAGCTCGTACTCGTAGAGCTTGGCCTTCATCTGCTTCATCGCGCTCGCCCGGTTCTTATGTTGGCTACGTTCGTTCTGGCACTGCACAACCAGGCCGGTCGGCAAATGGGTGAAGCGGACGGCGGATTCCGTGCGGTTGACGTGCTGGCCGCCCGCCCCGCTTGCCCGGAACACGTCGATCTTCAGATCCTCGGGTTTGACTTCAATATTGATGTCGTCGTCAATCTGCGGGTAGATAAACACGGACGCAAAGGAAGTATGCCGGCGGGCGTTCGCGTCGAAGGGCGAAATCCTCACCAGGCGGTGGACACCGGCCTCCGACTGCAACTGCCCGTAAATGTTGTCTGCGCCGTTGATCTCGAAGGTGGCCGACTTGATCCCCGCGCCTTCGCCCTCTAGCAGGTCAGTCACTTCGACCTTGTAGCCGTGCCGTTCAGCCCAGCGCAGATACATGCGCATCAGCATCTCGGCCCAATCCTGGCTCTCTGTGCCCCCGGCGCCGGGGTGAATGGTGACGATCGCGTCCCGGGCGTCATTGGGTCCCGAGAGCAGCATTCCGGTTTCAAGCTGTTCCAGCTTTTTGGTGAGCGCCCCCATCTCGAGCTCAATCTCGGGAGCAACCGCTTCTCCCTCTTTGCCCAAGTCGAACAGCGTGTCGATGTCGGAGGTGGTAGACCGTAGCGACGCCTCCTGCGCAATCGATTCCTCGACCCGCTTGCGTTCCTGCATGACCTTCTGGCTTGTTTCGGGGGAGTTCCAAAAGTCCGGCGAAGAGATAACCGCTTCGAGTTCTTTTAGTTTCTGCTGCTTGCCTGGCGCGTCAAAGATAGCTCCGCACAGCGTCAGCCTGCTGCCGGAGCGTAACGTACTCTCTTTCCAGCTCTTCTAGAGTCATTGAACTCAGTGTAGCGGAGCATCAAATCGAGATATGCTTCCTCATGTGCCTGCTTTTCATCGACCGCCCGAAAAACGGAAGATACCAGCGCTGAACTGCGCGCATCGGTATCGGAGTGTATGTGAAAACTCCAGCACTGAACCGCGCGTGTCAGCAAGCGGACCGAAACGGAGCCGCGACCGTGAGGAAGCGGGCGCAAAGCCTCGGAAACTCGATAACGACGGAGCGAAACTTTCCGGGTATTTTCAGACGCCGCGCGCGTTAGCAAGCGGATTCCCGCCGGCGCTTCGATTACTCGGCGTAAATGGAGTCAATGATGCCTAATCTCACGCGAAGAACTCTGCTGAAGGGCGCTGCTTCCACGGCCCTCGCGGCGTCGACAGCATCCAAGCTTTGCTCAACCACCCTCCCCAACCCGCCTCTAACCGTCTTCCCCTATGGCGCCGTTAGCCTTCTGCCTGGCCCGCTAAAGCAGCAGTTCGACCAGACCCACTCCTTCTTCCTGAACCTCAGTGAGGACCGCCTTCTCAAGATCTACCGCCAGCGCGTCGGACTTCCCGCGCCTGGCGAGGACATGGGTGGCTGGTACGACGACTTCTGCCCAGGCGCCCACTTCGGACAGTACGTTTCCGGCCTGGCTCGCTTCGCCGCGGCCACCAATTCCGAACCAACTCGTGCCAAGGTGAAGCGTCTCGTGCGCGCCTATGCAGAGACTGTGGATCCCTCAGGTAAGTTCTTCGTCGACCTGCGCTATCCGGGCTATACCTACGACAAACTGGTCTGCGGGCTGCTCGATGCTCACTCGTGGGCTGGTGACGAAACCGCTGTTTCCGTCCTGTACGCCACCACCCGCGCCGCGAAGCCGCACATGCCGGATCATGCACTGACCGCCGAGGAACAGCAGCAGCGTCCCCACAAAGACGAGACCTACACCTGGGATGAAACCTACACCATGGCGGAGAATCTCTTCCTCGCGTATGAACGCACCGGGGATCCGATGTTCTTCGATATGGGAAAGCGCTATCTTCTCGACCGCACTTTCTTCGACCCATTGGCGGAAGAGCAGGACGTACTTCCAGGACTACATGCCTATAGTCACGTGAATGCTCTGAGTTCCGGTATGCAGGGCTATCTGAAGCTCGGCGACCCGAAGTATCTTCACGCGGTCAACAATGCCGTCAACCTGATTTGGAAGGACCAGAGTTTCGCAACCGGCGGCTGGGGCCCCAACGAAGCATTTGTAGAACCCGGGAAAGGGCAGCTCGGCGCGAGTCTATCCAACACACGTCGCAGCTTTGAAACGCCCTGCGGATCCTACGCGCACTTCAAGGTGATGCGCTATCTGTTGTTGCTCACCACGGATGCCCGCTACGGCGACAGCATGGAGCGTGTCCTCTACAACACCATCCTGGGCGCGCTGCCGGTGCGTGAAGATGGCTCGAGCTTCTACTATTCCGACTATCACCACTCGGGCGTGAAGACCTACCGGCGAGACATCCCTGACGCCGTTTATCGATGGGACCACGATGCCCGTTGGCCGTGCTGCTCCGGTACGTTGCCCCAGGTCGTCGCCGACTACACGATCAGCGCCTACTTCCGCAGCGCCGACGGCATCTACGTGAACCTCTATGTGCCGTCGCAGGTCACCTGGATGGCGAACTCCGTTCGCTGCTCTCTCAGTCAGCAAACTGCCTATCCAACCGATAGCCTCGTGACCATGCGCATGGAACTCACCCAGCCGCAGGAGTTCGCCCTGAATCTTCGTATCCCCGCCTGGGCCGGGAACCAGACGTCCATATCCGTGAACGGAACTCGCCTAAAGGCAACGCCGTCCCCGGGCACGTTCTTCCCCCTGCGTCGAAGTTGGAAAACGGGTGACCTGGTTGAACTGCACATCGATCAACCGGTTAGGACGGAAGGCGCAGATCCTCAGAACGCAGACCAAGTGGCGCTTCTTCGAGGCCCTCAGGTGCTCTTCGCGATATCCCCTCAACAGCCTCAACTGCCCCGCGAACAGCTCGGCCGGTTGCAGCCTTCGAAAGCCCAAAACGGCGACTGGATCCTCGACCTAGATCAATCGAATCTTGTGCTTAGGCCTTTCGCTAACATCCGGGACGAGGTCTATCAGACCTATTCGAAAGTAGCCAGCGCCTGAGCTTGGAGCCACCCAAACTCCGTCCGTTTCCGCTATCATAAAGAAGAACTTTTGACGTCAGATTCACATCAGGATGGGTGTGTGTTTTCGCCGCCCACCAGCGCCTTGTGCTCGCACATCAATGGCACCCGGCAATGACTTCCCTATTTGTGCATTTGCCTCAATAGATCCAGACCCCGCAAACGTACCGATAACTAACACTCATGCCGGAAATCAAAGAAGACCCCTCGTTGGGCATCAATAGCTGGCTCCAAGACGAGCTCTCGCACCAATTCAAATTCGATCGCGCCAGTGTCGATCAAGACTGGGCCGACTTCCTACAGCAGACCCCGCCTCAGAACGGCGGTTCGGTTCCAAGCGATTCGGTTCTGACCAACGGTGATGCTGCTGCGCCACCTCCCGAGCCGCCAACTCCTACTGCTGCGCCGCCTCCTCAACTGGTAGCTCCCACTTCGACGGCCGCCGCCGTTGTCGAGCCGCCTCCCATGCCGGTTGCCGCGCCCTCCGTTCAAGACCCCCCCGTTCCGGCGCCGTCGACAGCGGTCGCGCGTCAGGAAGTCAAGACGGTTGGACCTGGCGACCAGTTGGTTCCTCTGCGCGGCGCCGCGGCGCGTATCGCCGAGAACATGGTGGCGAGCCTCAGTATTCCGGTGGCTACTTCGCAGCGCCAGGTGCCGGTGCGGGTTATCGAGGAGAATCGGACTCTCATCAACAAGCAGCGCTCTCTGCACGGCAAGGGAAAAATCAGCTTCACGCACATCATCGCGTGGGCCGTCGTACAGGCCGCCCGGGCGAATCCTTCGCTGAACCACGCCTTCGCCGAGAACGGTGGTGAGTTATTCCGTGTTGTTCGCAACTACGTAAATATCGGCCTCGCCGTCGACGTCGCCGCCAAGGACGGCTCCCGTTCCCTCAAGGTGCCGAACATCAAGAATGTCGATGGGATGAACTTCGCCCAGTTCTGCGCCGCCTACGACGACATCGTTCAGCGCACCCGCAACAACAAACTGCAGCTTTCCGATTTCGAAGGCACAACCATCTCCTTGACGAACCCCGGCACCGTCGGCACGCTCGGCTCCGTCCCACGGCTCATGCCCGGCCAAGGTGCAATCATCGCGACCGGCGCCATTGATTATCCGGCTGAGTTCGCGGCCACCAGCGAAGAGGTGCGCGCCATGCTCGGCCTCAGCAAGGTGTTGATGATCAGTTGCACCTACGAC
>JBAUOG010000031.1:0-1575 GCA_049579625.1 Bryobacteraceae bacterium | reverse complement strand
GGGTGATCCTTTAATCTCTTATACTAGTAGAGAAGATTTCCATCATACGGACTCGCTGTTCCCTTCACTTTGGTAAAGCGTTGGATTTTAGATGCACCGTGTCTCCTGATCTTTGCGCCCTCAGGCGTTGCAAACACCCATTGGGCATTTTCGATCCCTCGCCAGTATCTCCTTATGATCCACCGCTTTCCTCTGGTGGGGTGCTTCCTTTTTGCCCAGTTTGCTAACTGCGCATACAGGATGTGATCACAGCGATTGAATTCCCTGGATGAGACCACTGTTCGGTAATAGTTCGCCCATCCTCGGATGACAGGGTTCAATTCTCTAATGACCTCTACTTGCGAAAGGTGCCCTAGTTTCTTGATCCGCTGTTTTATTTCTTCCATATGACGTTTCGTCTCTTCTTTTCCGGGTCTAATGATCGTCTTAAACCCCAACACCTTCTCGTTCCATCGGTTGGCTACCTTTCCCGAATGGGTTTTCCCCACGGGGTACGAGACCGTCTCATATCATCCTTCACGTAGATGGGCAGTCCAAACTGGCTAACCTCGCCCCGATTCCTTGCAAACTTTTAGGGGATTCTGACCTTGACCCGCTTTTGGAGGGTGGGAGAAGAGAAATTTGATACAATAGAAACAGGAGGGTTCTATGAGCAAATCTCAACCGACCTCTACAAGAGAAGTCAAGCAACAAGCAGTTCACCTATTTGCGCACCAGCGGAAAAAACAAGACGCACATAGCAAGAGATCTCGGCATTTCTGATAGTGCTTGAAGTAAATGGTGTCAAGAATTTGGGAGGCATGGAGAAGAAGCATTCCCAGGAAAGGGGCATCAGAGCACCATCGAAGAGGAAAAGAGAAGACTCAGGCGAGAAAATGAAGTGTTGAGGCAAGAGAGGGACATTCTAAAAAAAGCCATGAGCATCTTCACGCAACCCCAGCGGTAACGTTTGCCTTCATTCATGCTCATCGCTCTTGCTTTCCTCTGACACGTATGTGCTCTGTGCTTGAGGTATCAGAGACTGGATACTTCAATTGGAGAACAAGAGGAATCTGGAAGCGAAAGCTGGATGATCTGCAACTGTCTGTGCGGATTGAAGATGCGTTTCATGAAAATAGGGGTATGTATGGGAGCCCTCGCATTCATGCAGAGCTCAAAGAACAAGGGATTCATTGTGGAAGAAAGCGCATTGTCCGGCTCATGCAGCAACAGCATATGATGGCCAAGAGAAGCAGGAGGAAAGCACACAAAACAGAGAGTACCCATGCGTTTCCAGTGGCTCCTCATCTCCTGAAACGAGATTGTACGGCAGATGCTCCCAATCAAAAATGGATGACCGATATGACCTGTGTTGCGACCTCTGAAGGATGGCTGTATCTGGCAGGGGTGATGGATGCCTTCTCACGCAAGCTGATCGGATGGGCAATGGGACAGGAACACGATGCGACGTTGGTGAAAACTGCGCTTCAGATGGCTCTTGTGCAACGAGATCCTGGAGTTGATTTGATCCATCATTCTGACCGAGGCAGCGAATACGCAAGTCAGAGCTATCAAGAAATGCTGCATCAGCGAGGG
>JBAUOG010000030.1:0-2735 GCA_049579625.1 Bryobacteraceae bacterium | reverse complement strand
TGTCTCCTTTTCTTGTCTCGCCTTCAAACTGCATCCCCCCGGCGGAGGGTGGAAAGGCGCGGCGAACGCCTCTCGGCGCATGGTCTGGCGCAGCCTGAGTGCTTGGCTTGCAAGAACTTTTTTGGCCGAAGACCCGGGCATGAGGAGTTTTCAAAAAGAAGTTCTTGCAAGTTGAGCTGGCTGCGCGATGCGCGCGAGAGAGAAGGCGTTTGCCGAACTGAGACACCCTGCCGGGATTCTGAAATCGACCGTTCCGGCTGCCGAGCGAACTGTTCCTTTCGAAGGCTTTCGCCATGGGGGCACCCCCTGTGCGTTCCGGTTTCAGCATCGGGAAAGAGGTAGACCACCTAGGCGATATCGGCAGGTCACGCCTTGGATGCCGCAGTTCCGCGCAGTTAACTCTCCTACCCTGTAGGCCATGGCGGCAGCCCTGCGTGACAAGGAACAATCAAAATAATTCGTACGGATGAATCGAACGACAGGTTTTTTTGAAAGTTCCTAAGAGCGGAGCGTCACAGCAGGGCTCCGTCGTGGCTTAATGAGCAGAAGGCCGTGAACAACTATTCGAGCGAACACATGGATCTGAGTCTGCTGCGTGCCCACCTCTCCGAAAAACCAAGAACCAAGATTGGTCAAATTCGGCAGGCATGGCCCGACATCAAGAACCTCATCTCAGCCGGCCACAGTCTCAAAGACATTTGTCGGTGGCTGAATGAAATCGGCGTCAACATCGGCTACGCTAGGCTCTCTCACTATCTTGGTGAGCTTCGACGGCTCGAAGCCACAAATCCCGGCAATCATCGTCATGTACCAAGTCTCAGTGCCGGGGCCGACGACCAATCCCCGGTGGCGGATTCTCCTCCCCTTTAGCAGATCGGGTACGTCGGCGGCACTCGGCTCAATACTTAATTAAGAACGAATGAAACGATTTCATTGAACTTGAGATCACCTTTCGAGGTGTCAGAGAATTCAGCGAAATATTCTACGGATTTTCTGAAACTCCCTGTCACGCAACCCTGCTCCCAAGGCTTACTGGTTGTGCGAGGAGTCTTCTTTGAAACTTCATTCGGTCTTTTATCAGTATTTTAGCGGCGGCAACGTAGTCTTGAGTACATTCAAGCTCGGGGCGCTCCTGGGTTTGTCATCTCTGTGGTGCAACGGTCAAACTGCTGTTGATCTCCTTTCCCAGGCAGACCGTCTCGCCGAGCAAGGGAACTGGTTTGCAGCCGGTCCGTTGTACGGGAGGGCTGAGGGTCTCTTCCACACTCAACACGACAACCGTCACGAACTTTACGCTCGGCTTGGACGCTTGCATCGTGACGCAGAAAGTGGGTCATACTCACGTGTCCGGTCAGAAGTGATGAGATGCGTTTCCGATCCCGAAGTGAAGAGCGACCCGCAGCTTACGATTCGCGCGTTCGCACTGCTGGGTACCATCGACCTTAATCTCAACACCGCGGCCGCGCAGAAGGATTGGAAGCAAGTACTGGTGACCGCAGAGGCAGCTCAGGATGCCAAATGGGAAAACCGGGCGCAGGCAGAGTTGGGCATTGTGGCCGGTGTCAACGGCAATATTGGTGCCGCCGCCTCAATTCTGTTCACGTCGCTGTCAAGGGCAGAGAAACTCGGCGACACGCCCGGCTACGTGCTTATTGTGACCTGGCTTGCGAACGGCATGACTGTTCACGGCATGGCGGACAAGGCACTCTCAATGATCGTGCGGGCGAGCGAGCTGGCCAAAAGCAATGGCTTTACTGAAATCCCTCTTCAGCTATCAATTGCCAGGGTTCGCGCTCTGACCTTACTTCCCGAAGGTCAACAACCGCGCGGCAGGGACGAGGCAAAGGCCTTGATTCCCGAGATTCTGGCTCAGGCCGAGCGCACCCGCGTATTGGGCGCTGAAACAGAGCTCCTGAATATGGCTGGCCAACTTGCTCTCGTAGACCGCGACTACCCCGGCGCCGAGAAACGGCTGAAGCAGGCAATTCAGGTAGCCCGGGACGCATCACTTCCCAGAATCGAAGCCGATGCCCTGCTTCATTTGTCGCAGTTTTACGTTGAGACGAGTCGCGCGGCGAAGGCCGCGCCGTTAATCGATCGCGCTATTGAACTGCAGCAACAAGCCGAGGAGGGATACGACCTGCCTGGATTCATCGCAGAGAAGGCCGAAGTCCAAGCAGCACTTGGAAGGTTGCCGGAGGCGGATGCACTGTATGAAAGGGCCACTAATCTCGTAGAGGGACTCCTGGTAAATGCACCGAGCTCCCGGGTCAAGAGCTCCATGATCGGAGCAATGAGTGAAATCTACCTCGGCCATTTTCGGTTGGCCTGGAATCAGCTTCAGAACGGACCCGAGGCCTTTCGGATCATCGAGAGTGCGCGCGGGCGGGCACTGCTGGATTCGATCCGATATGCGCAGCAATCGAGCCCCGGCAGAGTGTCGGCGGCGGCCGAACGGGAGATCGCTCACCTCCAATCAGTATTGCTTCACACAGATCTAACGGCTGCTCAGACGCGGCGGGTTCTAACGCAACTTGACAATGCCTACGACCGGCTGAGCCCCGTTGAATATGCGCGTAATCGCAAGGAGATGGCGATGCTTCGACGGTCGCCCGTATCCTTGCCTGTCCTCCAAAAACTCTTGGGCGCGGACGAAGCATTCGTTGAGTACGTGGTGGATACAAAAGCATCATACGCAATAGAAGTGGTTCGCACCGGTTTGAGCATACATACGC
>JBAUOG010000029.1:0-1674 GCA_049579625.1 Bryobacteraceae bacterium | reverse complement strand
GGAGCGACTGAGGGCGCGCTCCAGGGTGCGTGAAACGGAAGTCGATGGAGCCAGTCGTGCAGAGTTGGAAGAGGACGAAGCGCGGCAAGCTATAGTCGCCTTGACCTTGGTGCCTCCGTGCCCCTTTTACAGCATGACTTCGGTTGCGACGATCCATGGTTTGGTGGCGAGGGCTCCTGGGGTGCCAGGCGGCCTCTGCCCCGCTGGAGAGTTTGAATAGTGATCGCCGATCGAGCCGAGCGCCTCGTCCA
This sequence comes from Bryobacteraceae bacterium, assembly GCA_049579625.1. GTDB lineage: Bacteria > Acidobacteriota > Terriglobia > Bryobacterales > Bryobacteraceae > CAJCIT01. The sequence continues at coordinate 1,423 of JBAUOG010000029.1, read as the reverse complement.
AATCCATAGAGCGAGGGAAAGATGAGTTATGGCGAAGCGCAAATTATCTACTTTCGAGCGATTGACGAGCGGTCGGTTGAACCGCAGGCAACGCAAGGAAATAACGCGGCGGATCTGTTCGGATGACCCCGGTTTGGAGGTTGTGCATCGGCATGTAGCCGGCATTGATGTGGGCAACGAAAGCCACTATGTCGCGGTGGCGCCGGGATGCGACGCCGAGCCGGTGAGGGAGTTCGGGAGTTGGACGGCGGATTTGGTCAGAATGGCGGAGTGGCTGAAATCGTGCGGCGTCCAGCACGTGGTGATGCAGTCCACGGGCGTTTATTGGATCGCGGTGTACGAGGTTCTGGAGAAAGCTGGGTTTCAAGTGTGTCTGACCAACGCCCGGGATACCAAGAACCTGCCGGGGCGGAAAACCGATGTGCAAGAGAGCCAATGGCTATTGAAACTGCACACCTATGGGCTGTTGCGCAACTCGTTCCGTCCGCCGGAGGAGATTCGCATGTTGCGTACGATCTGGCGGCTGCGCGACCGGCAGGTGCGGGAAGCGGCGCGCGAAATCCAGCGCATGCAGAAGGCGTTGACAACGATGACCGTGCAATTAGCCAACGTCATTAGCGATCTCAGCGGCGTGACGGGGCTGGCCATCATACGAGCGATTCTGAAGGGGGAGCGCGACCCTCACCAGTTGGCCCAACTGAGGAATTATCGAATTCAGGCCGGCGAAGAAGAAATCGCACGCAGCCTGGAAGGCGCCTGGCAGGAGGACGTGTTGTTCGAATTGCAGCAGGCGCTGGAGGGCTACGATTTCTGCCAGAAGCAGATCGGGGATTGCGATGTTCGGTTGAAGAAGTATTTGGCGGCGCTGCCGGATCGGGTGATCGCGCAACCGGACGAGCCGGCAAGCGACCCTGATGATCGGAACCAAAACAGCAAGAAGAAAAAGAGCAAGGGCCGAAAATCCCAACGCAACCAGCCCAGGTTCGATTTGGAAGCGGAGTTCACCCGAATCTGTGGAGTCAATTTAAAGTCCATCGATGGTGTGGATGTCATGACCATCGCAACCTTCGTCTCCGAGTTGGGAACTGACATGACGCGGTGGCGAACGGAGGACCACCTGGTGTCCTGGTTGAAGTTGGCCCCATGCCGGCAGATCAGCGGCGGAAAGGTGATCAAGCACGAACGCCTGAAAACGAAGAACCGGGTGGCGGAGGCGTTGCGCATGGCGGCCAGCGCGCTGATCCACAGCGATAGCTATTTGGGAGCACGCTTGCGGCATCTCCGTAGCCGCCTTGGCCCGGGTAAAGCCATCAAGGCCATGGCGGCGCACTTAGCACGGCTCATCTACCGAATGTTGACACATGGCCGCGCTTGGCTGGATCGCGGCGCTCAGGAGCATGAAAGCAAGCGCGCAGAGCGGGAA
>JBAUOG010000028.1:0-5799 GCA_049579625.1 Bryobacteraceae bacterium | reverse complement strand
ATCAACTCCGCGATTTGTTGTGGAAAGATCATCACGGCGAACACGACAGCCGCCGACAGCACGAACAACACCAAACTTAGACGGCTACGCCGTTGGCAGGTCTTTCGGCTCCGATACACTTGAAAGAAACTCACGCCAAGCAGAATCACCGCGAGACCAATCAGCCACGGCCGCAACGTCTCCAGCGCGACACTCAATCCCAGCGCTCCTACCGCTTCGGCAATGCCCAGAGGCAAACAGCACGCCAGCGTTGCCAGCGCGCTCATGGCGGCGGCCACCGGGGTCAGTTTTTCGGTGACGCGCATTTTCAAATCACCCTGGTTTCTTTAACCTGATAGCCACGGCCCTTTGCATATCGCGATTCCAACAGGAACGCGATGCCGGTCCCGATGAGAACTGATGGCCAGACCAAAAGGGTGTTGACGCGGACCATGCGCACGCCTGAAAGCAGGAACACAACGCCAGCGAGTAGAAAGAGCGGGCCCGTGATGGCGCAATGAAGAGATCGATTTCGAAGCCAATTGGCGAGGCAGCCGACGGCCATGGCGAAAAGGAACGCAGCTGCTGACGACGCAGCGAGAGGACGCCAATAGATTCCTATGAGGCTCATTACTCCCCACGCTATCAGCGAGACAGTCAACCAGTAGCACATCGCTGCGGGCGAGGTACAGCACGCTTCCGCTTGCTTGGTCAAACTTGGAATCTCCTTTCCGACCTCGAACACGTTCAACACCGGCCTAAACACGTTGCGTGCTCAAGCTTCAGTCCGTCTCTGGCAGCCCGCGCGATATCGTTCGGTAATTCTCATCTCTTCCTCCCTTTTGCTTCCCGCACTGCGGCTCGAATCCACTCCGGAGGCGGAACATCGGCACGCCGTCCACCGTCGACATAGGTGCGGCACATCATTCCGAAGGCGCGCGCCGCACGCGCCGCTGGCTCGACATCCTGCCCGTTTACCCGAACCGTCGGAGAACCCAGAAAGCCGACCTGTTGCGCCGCAGCCGCGTCCTTCACCTCGACTTCAACCATGTCCGCAGGCGTTCCCTCTTGCAGCGGCACTACGCGAACGCAATCGACGGCTGGGAGATGGTTCGGGCAACCCGGGAAATAGAGAATTTCAACTGTCATGGCTTCTTTCTTTGCAGCTGAGTTTCGTAATCGCCTCCAGAACCGGGCAGCAGTCTTGATGCTTCGACGGCTGCCGGAGAGCTGTGCGGCATTGCCGCAACGCCCCAGCTAACTCCGTTTCCAGCCTTTGCAACTCCGCAATCTTGGCCCGAACCAGGCCGAGTTTTTGCGCGATCAAATCCCGGACGTGGACGCACGCCTCATGCGGATGCCTCTGGATCGAAAACAGCTCGCGGATTTCGTTGAGCGAGAACCCGAGCTCGCATACGGTCTGGAGTTAACTCCAGAGTCAAACCCTCCGGGTAACCGCTCAGGCCAGGCTGGCTAAAACCACTTACTTCACGCGGAGCTCACTGGTTTGGCTCGAACGCCTGGTCAGCCACGGTGCCGGGCTGATCGCACACACTCGCCACCGTGGAGTTGATGGCCTTGGTACGCCATCCCCAGCTGTCGCCACGGTGCACGACATTTATCCAACGCGGTCATGAGATGACAACGCTCTGATCCAACCGGAAAGCCGCCAGGCGCTCGCGCGATTGCTGGCTCAAGGCTGGACCGATGCGCTCCGAAGGCTGCACCGCGGAGGGGCCGCTCTGGACCTTCTGGGATTACAAGCGCGAGCGGTAGTCGGCTGACAAGGGCATGCGGCTCGATCATTTCCTCCTATCGCCGGGCGTGGCGGAGCGACTCGTCGACGGCAGTGTAGACCGATGGGTGCGCGGGCGGGAAAATGCCAGCGACCATGCTCCTGCCTGGATCGAGCTGCGTCCTTGACCATCTAACGATGTCCACAAGAAATTGCTAGCTGCCACGATGGCTCCGGCTGCGGGACCCTTCGACAGACAATAGAAAACGACCATGCCGAAGTTTACTGACATGACCACCTGGACAGAGAGACGCGGGCACTCCCGACTCCGAGGCTTCACCGACGAGCACGGTCACTTTTGGCTGGAGCAGAACACATCTAAAAGCTCGAAGTGGGCCAAACTAGCGAGAGAAGGCCACGCGGTCGCTTGGGAATTCGAAGGGTTGAATGGCTCGTATACGGGACGCCTGCTAATCGACGGCGAAATCTATACAACTTCAGAAGCCACGAACAAGTTTTTGAAAGGCTAGGCTGTCCTACAAATCGCTCGCCACGATTACCGACCATATCGCCGTATATCAGTCCCGATCCGACCGGGGAACCTAGGGATCCTGTCCGGGTTAAGGGATATTGTAGGGGCTGCCCAAGTCCACCGGACTCCTGATACCTTGACCTTCGACCTATCATTGCCTTATGCTGAGAGGTAGAAGGTTGAGGTATCCATTTCTACACCACGGTTTCCGATCCCCCAGGGCACTCTCGACATGCTGATCCTTCAGATCTTGTCGCTAGAGCCGGCACATGGCTACGGCATTGCCAATAGATTGCAGCAAATTTCGCGGTCGGTTGTGCAAGTGAACCAAGGTTCGCTGTACCCAGCCCTGCACAGGCTGGAGCAGAAGAAATGGTTGAAAGCAGAGTGGAAGCAATCCGAAACAGGACGCGAAGCTAAGTTCTATTCATTGACGATTTCCGGCCGAAAACAGCTCGCCGCCGAGAAAGATGGATGGGCGCGGCTGACGGGAGCGGTCCAATTGATTTTTGACAACGGCAACGAGTGATGAAGCAAATATTCAACTGGCTTCGCCTGCGGAATCTGGAGAGCGGCCTGGAGCGCGAGCTGCGTTATCACGTGGACCGGCGCAGGAGCGACCTGGTGGGATCCGGACTGGCAGAGTGGGAAGCCCGGAGGCAGGCCATGCTGGAGCTCGGTGGGTTGACACAGACCCGAGAGGAGGTGCGTGACGTATGGCTAAGCCGGTGGCTGCGGGACTTCTTCTATGATCTCCGTTTCGCTGCGCGTTCGTTTCTTCACAACCCATCATTTACCGCCGTGGCCGTGCTTTCGCTCGCACTCGGCATTGGCGCTACCACCGCCATCTACTCTCTCGTGGATCAAGTGTTGCTGCACGCGTTACCGATTCGCGAACCTGAACAACTTGTTCTGATCGACTGGAAGGGGGATCAGGTTGCCGACGGATTTGGCAGTTGGAATCTCATGTCGTATCCGATCTGCCGCGACCTGAACCAGCAGAACCAGTTTTTCGAGGGCGTATTCTGCCGTGCACTCACAACGGTCACCCTCTCGACGGGCGGTGACTATCAACCGACGGTCGCAGAGATCGTCTCAGGCAGTTACTTTCCTCTGCTTGGAGTGAGCGCAGCCGCCGGAAGGGTTCTGGGGGAGGACGACGACCGGACGCCGAACGCATCGCCCGTGGTTGTTCTCTCTTTTGACTTCTGGAAGACACAACTCGGAAGCGATCCGGATGTAGTGGGCCGCAAGGTACTCGTCAACCGACATCCAATGACGGTGGTCGGTGTGGCTGCGCCAGAGTTTCGGGGCATCGACGTCGGACAGGTCCCGTCGCTCTGGATTCCGGCATCGATGTCGGCGCAGGCTATCCCAGGCTTTGACGCCCTGCTAGACCGTCGAACACGCTGGATGCAGGTACTCGGACGCCTGAAGCGCGGCATGACGTTGCAGAAAGTACGAGCGGGGCTGCAACCGTGGTTCAAGACGATGTTAGAGGAGGACACGCGTCGTGTTGGATTCCCTCAGATCACAGCGGAACGTCGCCAGCGGTTTCTTAATTCGTCGATCGAACTCACTCCGGCGCCACAGGGCCATTCCGGCCTACGACGCAGGTTGCTGCAACCGCTTTGGGTGCTGTTTGCTGTAACAGCGGTGTTATTGGGTCTCGCCTGCTTGAATGTCGCTGGTCTCTTCCTAGCGCGTGGATCGGCTCGCGACCGTGAGATTGCCACACGGCTCGCATTGGGAGCGTCGCGAGGGCGGATTGCGAGGCAGTTGTTGGCCGACAGCCTTCTCATCGCGATTGCCGGCGGATCGCTTGGTACAGCGATGGCTCCAATGGCAGTACGAACTCTCATCGCGTTTTTACCTCGTCAGACCGCCGCGACCGCTTTACACTCGGCAGTGGACTCGCGGCTGTTGCTCTTCGCCTTAATAGTCACTGTGGCTGCTGGTATCTTGAGCGGCTTCGCACCGGCGTTACAAGCGGGTCGCGGGGGGCTGGTCTCATCGTTTCGGAGTAGGGGCGGTACGGCATCGGGTGGCGTGCGGCTCCGTAAGGTAATTGTGACGGCCCAAGTCGGATTGACTTTGATCCTAGTCGCCGGGGCAGCATTGTTCGTCCGAACTCTTAACGCATTGACGGCAAAGGGTCCGGGATTCGCCACCTCAAGCCTCATCACTTTCGGTGTCGATCCTCTTCGAAACGGCTACTCCCGTTCAGAGGCCAACCGGTTGCTTCGACGGATCGATGAAGCAGTCCGCCATTCTCCCATCACTGAGGCATCGGCGGTAGCGCGTTTTCCGTTGTTGACCGGCGGTAGCTGGAACGATCCGATGACGATTCAAGCAGGTCGACGAATCACTACCGACCGCGACGTCAATCTGAATGCAATCAGCCCGGGATTCTTTGGAACACTGGGTGTCAGAATGATTGCGGGCCGAGATTTAGACGAACGTGATTCTCGCGCGGCGGGCGAGGCAGGCAAGCACTCGGCGATCGTGAACGAAGCCTTTGCCAAGCGTTATCTAGGAGGCCGTAGTCCGCTAGGCGTACTCATTTGTGAAGGTGCCGGGCCGGACGCCAAGCCGAACATTGAAATCGTCGGCGTCGTGTCCGACTTCAGCTATCAGGGCCTTCGCGAGGAATCGGAGCAGGCCTATTTTTCATTTCTTGAAGGCGACGATTCGGAAGGTACCTTCTACGTGAAGGTTCGAGGAACGCCCGAAGGAGCCCTTCGATCGCTTCGGGCGATTGTTCGCGACGCCGACCCGGCACTACCGATGACCAATTTTCGTACATTGGCTGAACAGCTCGACCGATCATTAAATACGGAGCACATGCTGGCGACGCTCTCCGGTAGCTTCGGAACGCTCGCGTTGCTACTATCCCTCGTTGGCTTGTACGGTGTGATGTCTTTTGTTGTGACGCAGCGTACGCGCGAGATTGGCATAAGGTTGGCCCTTGGCGCAAAGCGCTCTTCGACGGTTTGGCTAGTGCTTCGCGACGCGCTGGTCATGATTGTTTCAGGAATAGGCATCGGTCTGCCCTTCGTCTGGATTCTCGGGCGTTTTGTGGAATCGCAGCTTTATGACGTGAAACCTTTGGACCCGCCTGCGATCACCGCCGCGGTCCTCGTTCTGTGTTCGGCGGCGCTGTGCGCGGCACTCATTCCCGCACATCGGGCCTCCTCCGTGAACCCGACGGACGCGCTGCGAGTAGAGTAAGTCGGCGCCCCGCTCACAGCACCTCGTTAATGCCCCGGCCCGAGAGGACTCAACATTTTACCGGTCACAAGCGCGTGTAACGGTATGTATCTAACCCTCTACGCCACGCATGTGGCAAGCCCTGTTGGCACCTTACCGAGGAGCGCGACGCCTAGCGACACCTCGACCGTCCACCCCGGCCTCTGCCTGTCCGTTTTGTTTTGGTGAATTTAACTCGCCGCCAAAAACCTATCTCTGTGCACCACGGCGGTGAGTTCCATCGGCGTTGCCCCGGACTCCAAATTTGATCCGAGATTTTGACCTGCCATCCCGTGCGACGTTA
>JBAUOG010000027.1:0-4344 GCA_049579625.1 Bryobacteraceae bacterium | reverse complement strand
AAGTTATCCACTGGGGGCGGGCTTACGGTAGCAGATTATTTCGAAATGGATAGCGAGTTGGCGGAGAACGGACACGACGTGGATCTGGGTTCCGGAGGCGTGCTGGTTCTGCCCGACATGACAGACTCCTCGAACAGCGTCCAGCACCTCGCAGTGGGGGGCGGCAAAGACGGGAATCTCTATCTTGTGAGTCGCGAAAGGATGGGCGGGTTCACTTCGGGTGCGAATCAAGTCTACCAGGAACTTGACGGAGTATTGCCTGGTGGGATCTATTCCGCGCCTGCGTACTACAACAACCTGCTGTATTACGGACCAGTGGGAGAGCCGATTCTGGCGTTCCGGTTCTCCCAGGCGGTGCTCTCGACCTCACCAGTGGCGCAAACCACCAACAGTTTTGGTTACCCTGGTGCCACGCCTAGCATCTCGGCGAATCAAAGCACCAACGGCATCCTATGGGCTGCGGAAAACACTAGGCAGGCAGTGCTGCATGCCTATGATGCGACGACGCTGCGCGAGCTTTACAACAGCACTCAAGCCTCCGGCTTCCGCGACCAATTTGGTTATGGCAACAAGTTCATCACACCGACAATCGCCAACGGGAAAGTCTACGTTGGAACCACGGCCGGCGTAGCTGTGTTCGGACTCCTGATCGCTCCGTGAGGTTGAAATGTTAGGAGTGATCCAACAGCACTTTGATGACCGAATGAACGTGTAAGTGTTCGCCACCGGGTCCAATGGGCGGAGCGGTTGAGGAACGTACTTCGACCACGTTGCTGCGGTCAGTGAATCACCTTCTACAATGTTCGGCAGTTTAGAAATGTCAACGATAGCGATAGTAATCCCAACGGTGGGCCGTCTCGAGTGCCTAGTCGATACGCTAGGACAACTAGCCCAACAGAGCAAACTGCCGGATGAAGTACTAATTATCGACCAAACCTTAGGTTACACCGAGACTGAGTACCGGCAACTTATGAATGCAGTTGAAGCGATAGGAGGAAGATACTTCCGGCAGGAGGACCCAAACGCGTCGAAGGCTCGGAATCGAGGTCTGCTGGAGTCACGCAGCGACATCGTCCTGTTTCTAGATGACGATGTCCGTTTATCAAAAACCCTGGTTGAAGCTCACTTAAAATGCTACGTCGACCCTCGAGTCAATGGAGTGGCCGGGCAAGCAAGAATTGATGGTCAGGTAACATCGGAGCGGCCTATTCTGTGCCGGCTTCCCGAATCTGGGTGGCTACTTTTTCGAATGCACTCTGACCGGCCGGCGTGGCTGATGAGCGGGATTTCATGCAATATGTCGGTGAGGCGGGGATTGGCGGTCGAAATCGGGGGGATGGACGAGAACTTCACCCATGGCTCATTTCGGGAAGAATCCGATTTTTGCGTCAGATATGCCAGGAGATTCGGTCGTTTCCGCTTCGAGCCTGAAGCCTGGATCGAAACGCTCTCGCATGAGATTGGGGGCTTGAGAATTCTACCCTCGCAAGTGCGGCGTCTTCACCACCTGCGGTCCGAGATGTACTTCATACGGAAGAACATTTCATTCCCGTCTGCGATTCTTCATTTTGCTTGTTGCGTTTACCGGCAATGGTGCAGGCGAGAGAGTGTATGGGAGTTTGCGAGAAAGAATTGCCCCGAAATCGTTGCGACTGCGTGGAGAACGTACCTAACGCCGTTGCCGCCGCCACGATATTTACAGCGTGACTGCGTACCCAGCGAGGCCGAGATCCGGCTAACCGCAACATGAATCTACAATCAAGCAGCGCTGATTGTGCGCGGGAGGCAATAGCGCCACACCCGATGCCGGTCTCTAGCCGGAGCGCGAGGAGCACGCCAGTGGCACACCTTCATGTCGATGCCGATGCTGTGTTCGTTGGCAGTGGCATCGGGGTATTAGGAAGGAGCTTGATTGAGGGCATCGTGCAAGGCTATCCGAGCCTGCAACTGACAGCGCATTTCTCCAGAAATCATCCGCGCACACCATGGCTGGACTCCATGCGGCACTTCGACAACTTTCACGTAAAAGTCCTGGCCCTGTCGCGGCGCCAGAGGAATGCTTCCGAGCTTTTTGGTTTACCAACAGGCCCGAGAGTCGAGAAAACTGATGACGCGGCCATTTTGTACCTCTACCCACGGGTTGCCCGCAGAACCAAGGTCCGGCAGTTCTGCATCGTTCACGACCTATCCTCGCTCCGGGAGCCATCCCGGTCCAGCGTGCCGTGGCACGGCTCAGTACTGCTTTGGCGGTCACTGAGGGGCTGCTTGAGCCACCGCGTCATCCCGATCGCTGCGTCACAATTCACACGGGACGACTTGGCGTCCTATTTGCACCGCACTCCGAACGACATTCATTACATCTATCAGGGTCTTGATTCCGCGTGGTTTGCACCGCCAGCGATCGAAGAAAACAGGCGCGTTAAGGCTAAGTATTCCCTCCCGGCGCGTTACTTCGCCTGGTGCGGAGATGTAAATCCCAGGAAGAACGTGGATACCCTTCTCCGTGCCTATGCCATTGCCCGCGCTTCGATGGCCGAACTGCCGCCGATCGTGCTCGTGGGCGGCGGTAAGCAGGACATCACACCGCTCATTAGAGACCTCGGCATATCAGAGTCTCTTATCCGGCTCCCGTTCTTGCCCTTGTCCGACCTGGTCGCGGTCATATCCGGTTGCACGGCATTCGTCTTTCCCTCCTGGTACGAGGGGTTCGGGAGGCCGGCTGTCGAGGCTGCCGCCAGGGGTGTTCCCGTGATTGTGAGCAGCAGTGGGTCGCTGCCCGAAATCGCCGGCCCGGCTGCAAGTGTGGTTTCGCCGCTTGATGCACACGCCTTGGCTGAGGCAATGGTACAAACGGCTACCGATGACCGTCTTACCGAGCGTGCTTCACAGTTGGGCCCGACTTGGGCCTCCAGATTCTGTATCGACCGAATGTGCAGCGAGTATGTGACCGCCCTTTTCCCGGAGTTCTCGAACAAACATGAGACCGCTCAGACAGATGCCGGAACCTAGAGTCACCCCACGTCTCGTTCAGCCGGCGCAAACACCACGGCAGGATAGACCACTCCTTATGTGCGTCGGCGTGATTTTCGTGCTCAACGCCCTGGACGCCTACGCAATCGGCCCTGTTCCGCTGACATGGATCGCACAGATCTTAGCTTTGTCGCTTTTTGCGGTGATGATTAGCGGCAAGCGGCTCAGTTATCCGCCGGGCTTTCCTGCTCTTGTGTTTCTTGTCATCTCGCTAGTTGTAATCACGCTTTTCTATGTCTCTAGTCGACAATATGTAAGCCTCATGCCATTGCAAGGAACAACAGGCTACAATATTTATATAAGTCTAAGAGTACTGACGCTTCTCAGTTTCGTTGCTATATCTGCTGTTGTGTATGAGCTACTGCGCCGGGGACATAGTGACACGATAGTAAGCATTGTCCTTTGGACAGGCCTGTTCGTCGCGATTGCAGCCTTATACATCTATGTCGCGCAACTCTCCGGTTGGCCAGAGCCACCGAGAAGCAGGGTCGGTACACAGGCCAACGGCGAGCAGACCACTGTCTTTACTTACGCGTTCCATCGCGCGATGGGAACTTTCCGCGAGCCAGGGTTTCTGGCTCAATGGCTAGTCCTGCCTCTCCTGCTGAGCGCCTTTCGGCGGCGTAATCCTGTGAATATTTTCAGCGTGGCGATGAGCACGGTGCTGATGCTTTCGGGCGCCCTGACCGGGCTAGTCAGCATTCCGCTAGGAATGACGGCCGCATTTTTGATCGTGCGGCCCAACCGTGTCCGTCATTTGATGGCAATCGCGGGAGCCCTTGTCGCGCTCGGGATCGGGCTTGTCGGCTTTTCCTTCTTCGCCCAGAGCTACAAAGGTGGTGACGTCGATTTCGTTGAAACTATCTCGAAGCGGTTGGCTCCCATGGAGGAGCGGGGAATGGCGGGCTCCAATCGAGCCTACGTTTACAGCTATATTGCGGAAGTCTCGATACCCTGGATCGGGCCTGGTTTAGGACACGCAAATATGGACTTCAGCCGCAGACTTAATGCCCCAATTATTATTAGCTTCATTAATCTGTACTTTAATATCCTATTATCTGGGGGGCTGCTTCTTTTTCCGCTTTTCGTCTATGTGCTGATTCGGCCGCTCTGGTCTGCATTTAGGGTGCCGTGGATTGCGAGGACCGCATCCTTGTATGGAATAGTAGGAGTTTACTGCTCGTGGCTTGCCATGTTCGCTATTCAATCGGAAGAGCTATCGCTCATGTTCGGTTTTGTGTTCGCGCTTTTGGTTTACGAAGTCTCCGGAAAAAGCCGCCCGGGACAGAATGAGATCAGAATCAGGCTCGCGCA
>JBAUOG010000026.1:0-9364 GCA_049579625.1 Bryobacteraceae bacterium | reverse complement strand
TTGAACCCAGGTGATGCCGAACCACTGGTCGGCCAGACCACCGATATATTTCCGGACCTCGCGATTGGAAAGAACAAACATTTGCCGGTTGCTCGAGAACTTACCGAGGATCGCCGAACGCACCCCGGCCGGAACGGCACCCGGCTTGAGGAACACGCAGAAGTGGTCGACCGTATCGTCGTGCCAATACCTCTGGTACACGGCGCGATCGAGAAACAATTCGCCGTTCTGGTCGGAATACTCACGGATGATGCCAACCAACGGCAAACGTAGATTGCCGCTGGGCGTGGGAAGATCGACCGGGTCGCCGAGGTGAAAATGGCGTAAGCTCGCGAAGCTCTCCGATCCGATGACACCCTGGCCCGCGGCGAGCAGACGAAACATCTCCGCCGATTTTCCCTCGACCGGTGGGGGAGGCGAGAGGGCCGCAAGTTTGTCGGTCTCAGGGACGACCAGCAGGATCGTTTCGCCCTGGAACTGGATACGCGCCGTGCGCATGCTGTAGATGTTTGCAATGCCGTCGATGGCGGCGATCTGGGACTCCATGGAGGCGGGGAAGCGGTAGTTATTCCCGCTCAAGGTCGGAGAGCTGGAGACAAAGAAATCAGAATTGAGGGCGGCGGAGACCCAACTCATGATGCTGTCGTAGCTGGAGCGGGCGGTGCCGGCGAGGCCGATCACAAGAGCAAGCGATAACATGAGCGCTCCGATGGTGGCGCCGGTCCTACGCGATGAGGTAATCAGACTGTCGGCGGCCAGAACGCCTTCGACCGGCCGGAGCCTCTGAAGAAACCAGCGCATCGCTCTAGCCAGGAACTGGGTGAGAACCGGGGTGAGTAGGAGCGCGGCCAGAAGCACCAGAACATAACCTGCGTAAAACCACTGAAGCGACCTGGTCGCCGCCAGCAGGATGCCCCCGGCGCTCGCGCAGACGCAGGCGGCAATGACACGGGAGGGGTTCCGTCCGTTCGAAGAGGATTGAGCGCCGCCTCGCTGCAACGCCTGAATGGGATCGATGCTGGCGGCATTGCGGGCCGGTACACCGGCGGCAACCATGCTCGTAACTGCGCCGAGCCCGATGGTCAGACCAATGAGGGTGGCGCTGGGCGTGACCGCAACGCCGCCTTGATCGAGGCCGTAGACACCCTGGAGAAGAGTGCCGATCGCCTTCGCCATGAGGCCGGCGGCCCCGAAACCGATCAGTACGCCCAGAGTAGACCCGATTAGTCCGCCTATGGCGCTCTCACCGAGAAACAGGGTTGCAATTTGGCGGCGAGTAGCGCCCAATGCGCGCAGGATGCCGATCTCTTTCCGGCGCATAGTGACTGCGATTGAAAAGGAGCTATAGATGATGAACATTCCCACGATCAAAGCAAAGGCACTAGAGAAGTTGAGGATGTAGTAGTAAATCCGGAGCATCGATTGGAAGCTCTGGCCGCGGGAAGCGGGTGGCTGTACCTCGAAGCCTGGTCCCAGCAGGGCACGAAGAGTGGCTTGGCCGTCTTTCACTGAGACGCCCTTATTGAGCATGATGTCGATGCGATCGAAACGGCGGCCGCGCCCGAAGACCTGTTGAGCGGCGTAAATGTCCATGACGGCGAGATTGCCGCCAAAGGCGCTCGCGAAACCGCTGCTCTTGAGCAGTCCGCGCACGGTGAACGAACGTTTTCCGTTGGCCGTATCGAGCAGGATATTGCTACTGATGCCGAGGTTGTTGCGGTGGGCATAGCCGGCGGTCAACATGATGGAATCAGGCTGAGCGAGGAATACCAGCGGGTCGTCGATGACAGCGGCGTCACCGCCTTCGAACTCATAGTCACGCAAGCTTCGGTCGCCGGTCATATCGACACCGAGAATGAGCAGATTCCCTTGGCCGGCGAGGCCCGTGCCGGCAACCGCCTCGATGGCAGGCGCCGCCACGGCGATTTGCGGGAGGGCCTGAACCCGTTCCAGCACATCTTCACTGAATCCCGGCTCACCGGCCGTGATTTGCAATTCGGTCGCTCCGGCGATGCGGCGGACGGTTTGTTCGAAGGTGTGGAACACGGACTCGTTCGCAGCATGCATGGCGAAGAAGACGGAGACGCCGATCACGATGCCCGCAACTGTGAGGAGCGACCGCAAGGCGTGTTTCCTTATGTACGGCCAACTGATGAGGCGGAACAGAATCATCGGCGGACGTCCTCGATGATTTGGCCATCGCGCATGTGGACAGTGCGCGGGCAACTGGCCGCGACGTTCAGGTCGTGGGTCACAATCACAACGGTTGAGCCCAGGCGGGAATGCAGGTCCCGGAGAAGAGCGAGGATTTCCCGACCGGTGTTGGTGTCGAGGTTGCCGGTGGGCTCGTCGCCGAGCAGGATCGGGGGGTAGATAGAGAGGGCGCGCGCGATAGCGACACGCTGGCGTTCGCCACCCGAGAGTTCCTCAGGCAAGTGTTCCACGCGTTTGCCCAAACCAACCAGATCGAGCAATTCCTGGGCGCGCGCGTGAGCTTTCGCGCGAGACCAGCCACGAAGGTGAAGCGGGAGTGAGACGTTTTCCATGGCGGTCAGAGACGGAAGAAGATTGAAAAACTGAAAAATGAAGCCGATCTTTTCCCGTCTTACCAAGGTCAGCTCGTTATCACTCAGACCGGCAAGGGCAGCCCCCCCGATGGAGACCGTGCCCGACGTCGGCCGGTCAAGGCCGCCCAGAAGATTCAGTAGGGTGGATTTACCGGACCCCGAGGGGCCGATCATGGACACCATCTCGCCCTTCTCGATCTTGAGGCTTACGCCATTGAGTGCGATTACCTTCCGTTTGCCGTCGAATTGTTTGACGACGTTATCGAGGACGATCATGCGCACTCCGGGAGACAGGCAAAGAACCTGACTTTCAAACCGCGTCTACGCTGCAGATTCCGGGGGCAGGCAAGGGTCACGCGAATAACTCCGCAAAGTAGTCGTTCAGGAGGCGGTTTTCCGGATCATATTGTTTGCGGGTTGCCACGATTTCTTTGAGCCGGTCTCCATAGGCTTTCTGGAGGATGGCCGGCGTGATGCCCCAGGCTTGATTCAGCAGGGGAGCGCCGTTGTGATCGCTGCAGAATTGGTTGAATTCCCGTAGAAACTCCTTCCAGCCCGGATTTCCGGTGGAGACGGGATCAAGGGTCATGACAGTCCCGTCATGGGAGTAAGAGAGTACGGACTGCTGATCGCCAGAGATCCTGTAACCCACGCAAAGCAGGTCGACCCGGTAGCCCGTCCGTCGGAAGTACTCGACACAGAACTGGTAGAAGGCGCGTATCGTCTCCGGATACTGATCCTCTGTGAAGGCAAACAGGCTGAATGTATAGCGGCTTTCGGCCCCAACTTCCGGATAGCGAATGATTTGATCGGTGGGGATCGTGTGCTCGCTCTTGACACGGTGCTCTAGGACAAACCGCCAGAGGGCATTTAAGGCGTCGGTCATCTTGTGACGAAGCGCCGCGGGTGAAACAAAGCGCCCTACCAAGTTGCCAACCCTAGGGCCCGCTACAGCCCAATAATGATTCCTTACGTCCCAGGGCCGGCGATCGGGCTTTCCAGAGGCCGCGGGGTTATCCTGTCGAAACTCGACCGTGATCTTATTGGCAAACGGGAACAGGTACATCATCATGGAAGCCCCCATGTTCTTCAGTTCGGGGAGCTGGCGGATGAAGTCTTCCAGATCGAATGTTCGATGAAACACCTTCAACGGCGTCAAGGGGCGAACGCGGAAGGTGACTTCATAGACGATGCCGAAGGTACCGTAGCTTGATCGGATCTTCTTTATCAGCTCACGTTGTCGGGCTTCGGTGACTTCCAACAGTTCTCCGTTGGGGAGGACCATTTTAATGCCGATGACATAGGAGCTAACCTGACCGTATTCGCGGGGCATCGAACTATCCTTGGTTCCGGCGCAAGCCGCACTACCGGCCGAGAGGTTTCCAATTTCGGTGTTGACGTGGAATTGGAGGTTGTGCCGCTCGAGTTCTTTGGCGATGTCTATATAGATCGCTCCTGCCTCGACGGTGACTGCATCGGCGCCGATGTTGAGAATGCGGTTCATCTTCATCTTGATGAGAGTGCCGCGATCGGCCGTGCCGCAGGGGGAACAGGAGTGGTTGGAACCGACAGCACGAACGGGGGATGGATACTTGGCCGGGTCCTTCAGAACCCTGATGATGTCCTCGACTGAGTGAGCCTCGACGACAATCGCAGGATGGGAGAGGATATCCCCAAACCAGTTTTGGACCACTATCTCGGACATGCACGACCCTCCTCGTTGCGTGACGCATTTCTGTGTGCCAAAGCCTGGGAACCAGCCGCGACTTGGCGCACCCTACAACCGGCCTACAAAGCACGTTTACGCCGCTCCACGATGTAGTCGGCTTTGACGCCATTCCTGCTGAAGAGCCGCTTCTCAAACTCCACTTCGTTGTCTTCAAAAACCACCCGGTCGGGTGCGAGTTCCGTGGCGCTTTTCATGCGTAGCCGGATAGCCACTTCGAGTTCACTCCGTGGGGCGCCAGGTTCCGCCACCACATGAATAGCTACAACGTCGCGGGAGAACTCGTCCTGTTCGTTCTCGCTCTCGAGCGAAATCTGAAAACGCCGAACGCCCGGCGTGTCCTGCACGGTGGTGATAAGCAGTGACAAGTCGACGCGGGCTCCTTTCAATTTCGTGAAATCCTTATCGGCGCGGCAGATTGGGGCGTAGATGCGAGGAAACGTGTAGCCGCAGTTATCGCAGCGGTCCCAACGCATGCCGCCCTTGATCAGATCGCCAGTCCAATAGCGGATGAGTGCAGTACCGCGCCACCCAATATGACTGAAGACAAGCACGCCCGGCTCACCTGGCCCAACCGGCTGGTGCGTCTCGGGATGAAGGAGTTCCCAGTAATAATGTTTGGGATTCAGATGGATTCCAGCGCCTTCTGAACATTCGTAGAAGACCCACTTGAGTTCGGTCATGCCGTAGCTCTGAACAACCTTCACGGCGGAGCTGGCACCAGCCTGCAGGGCGAGGTTTCGAATGTATTCGCGCAATGCTTCGCTGATGGGCTCGGCGCCGAGCAGCAACCGTTTGAGGCCCCGGAGTGGCCCAATGAGACCCTCTTGTTGGAGAACGCTGGCGCGCCGCAGCCAGTGGGTGACGTAGGAGGGGATGCCAATCACGCCTGAGAATCCACCGCGGGCAAACAGCTCGATTTGGCGATCTGTCGGAATGACATGGCCGCCGCAGGTTTCAAAGCTCGGAGTACCGGCGGCGAGTTTTCCCAAGACCACCGAATAGAAGGCCACGTGGGGTGCAGCGGGCATAAGGGACATCCAGCGGTCGGCCCAATCGTAAGGCAGAAAATGAGGGTTGGGGCGCTTCTCTTGAATGACGAGCGAGGCCATCTCGTTTACGATGTTACGGATGTCGAACTGCGTGAACGTGACCGGCGTCGGTTCACCAGTGGATCCGGTGGAAGCATGATAGTGGATCGGAAGCCACTCGGACTGTCCCCGCCGCTTAATTTTTTCGCGGAAGTTAGGGTGCCGGACCGCCTGGCTGGGATCGCGTGGGTAGTTGAAGGCAGCGCGGAGAGCGTATTTTGCAATCGAACGGACGGCCAGAGGGTCGGTGTCATAGCCATCGGGCAACGGCGGCCCTCCTGGAACCCGAGGCTGCAGGACGAAGAGGGATGGATTCGCGCGTAAGTGATCCTTGTAAGTTAGTGGCAACGAAAGCAGGTCCGAAGGTGTTCGAAGCCTGTGCAGGTCGATGCCATGCTCACGATAATGGCGCCGGAGAAAGGGATGATACTTCCCTACGTAGTTGCGAAGGTAGTGGAACAGACTGTCCAGGGCGTGTGCTTGCTGCCTGGCGGGGTCTATGTCGTAGAGGTTCATCGCGAATCGCTCCCCACGGTCGAGACCTGCAGGCGCCGTTTCCCCCAGTCGGTTGCCACGGCGTAATTTATCAGGTTACGGAAATAGGTGCTGACCAGCGGCGGCCTCAGGCCGAGCGGCTCTAGAGCGGTGCGCGCCTGTGTGTCATCGAAGCGCGCATGATAGGAGAGATAAGGCACATAGACGCGGGCCTTGTGGAAGGCTTCGCGGCGTTTGCCCCAGGTAACGGTGAGAATCAGCGGCTTGACCAGAGCGAAAAAGACGGCCGGATTTACTAACAAGGGGCGGCGGATTCGCATTACCTCGACGGCAAGATCAAGGAATTCCGAAACCGTGCAGCAATTCTGCGGGCCCGCTGCTATGTGAAAGCACTTACCGCGCTGCCCGGGATCGCGGCTCAAGGCTTCCACCGCATCGGTTGCGTAGTCCACTGGCACAACGTCCACCACTCCTTGCGGGTCGGCCGGTGCGATCCAGAACATTCCGCGCGACAGCATCTTGAGCGGCCAGTACATGACGTTAAAGCTGGAAGTGTGGCCGGTTCGGGAATCACCCACCACCATACTCAGCCGGAAAATCGAAATGGGCAGGGTTCCGCGCCTGGCTCGCACCGTCCGTTCAGCCTCTGCTTTGCTCTGTTCGTAAGTACTCCAAAATCCAAGTTTCTCGTCGAGTTCCTCTTCGCCGATCAGGCCCTGCCGTTTGCCGGCCACCATGACCGTGCCGAGATAATCGAAGGCTCGAAGTGTTCCGCGACGATAAGCGGCCTCTCCCAACCGCAGCAGCTCCCCGGTGCCAAACACGTTGATGCGCCGCGCATCCTCGAGCGGCAGGCTCCAGCTCACGTTGGCGGCGCCATGCACGATGCGGGTGGTTTGCTCGGCGAGAGCCTCCCATTTTGCTGTGTCCAAGCCCATCCGCTCCTGGGTAATATCGCCTCGGAGCGCGGAGATCCGCGACCGCTCCTCGCCGGACAAAGCATGATAGGCCAGTTCGTCCAGCGTTGCGGAAAGGCGGCTGGCCGCTTCCTCGTCGGTTTTCGCACGGACCAGGCAAATGACACGGGTGTTTGGAACCCGCACCATTCGCGCCAGGAGTTCACGGCCAATCGCTCCTGTCGCTCCGGTAAGTAAGATAACTTGACGTCTATCATCGGCCATATTTGTTAGCCATAAGGTATTCTGAGGATGCTACCATGCTTAGGCCTTTCCGGCTAACTTGGCGAACCACCATCGCAACCCGACCAGCAGAAAACGCCAGTCCTTGAAAAACTCAGGCGGCTTCCGTTCAAATGCGTGACCGACGAACTGAAAAATCCACCCCGCTACGAACAAGCCAACGGCGAGAACCCATACCTCAGAGCGCCAAAGTGCCACCGGGATCATCAACACGGCGACTGCAATCATGGGAATGCCAACGGTGTGGCAAGCACGATTTACAGGGTTCTGATGGCCGGCTGAATACTCGCTGATCCACTCACTCCAAGGTCGGTTTCCAAGCATTGCCTCTCCTTTACGCGAAATCGCCAAACCCCTCTACGCCTGCCTTGGTAGCGCCCCCTCCGCTCGCGAACTCACTTGTCTCTCGTATTACTCTCCATAAGAGAAGCGGGAACCCCACAAATGGCCTGATCAGGAATTGCTCGCGCTGCCGCTTAGTCAAGAGCCGGCGTATGAAGAAATGCAGACGTATCTGTTGGTACCAAGGAACGCTCGGCACAAGATGGTGGGCCAAATGACAGGGTTGTCCCCAGGGACCGCCGCCCACAACTAAGCCCCAAAAGCCAACCCCAAAGCTGCGGGCCCCGTTATGGCTTTCCAAAGGCATTAGATTGTGTTCGGTGAATTGCCGCAGACGGTCCACATAGAATCCGACGTGTGGAAGAAATACCAGCATGGTGATGAGGGTAAAGGCAAGACCAAATGACCGATAAAGAAAATATGCGTACACTGCGTTGTATAGTGCGCTTATCACACCGGAGATTACTCGGCTTCGGGTGTAGGTGAGTGGACGGTGGACGAGAAAATCGCTGAAGTTTACCATCGCCGCGAACGGCAGGAACGTGAGAAAGTACCGGTGGGGAATGACGAAGTTCAGGAACTCGGAATCGTGTGCGGTGCCAAACTTCGCGTGGTGTGCCATGTGACACTCCGCGTATTGGTTCGGTTCCCCGACCGCGAACCGGCACAGGTTGCGGGCGACGAATTGAGCTGCTTTGGCAACGGAGCCGGTTACAGAGAAGATCAAGTCATGAGCGGCGCCCTCGTGCAGGGAAAACAATATCAGCGAGTACATCAGCCAGCTATGCAAGCTGCCGGCAAGCAGACTTGCAAGCAGAATCCAAGGGAGACTGTGTTCGCTTCCGCCGTTCAGCAGCAGCCGCGGCAGACCGACCAGCACCAGACCATCCGTCACGAAGATGAAAAGAAGCAGGACGCCATTGATGAGATTGTGGGTACGCGGGTGCTTCCTGTACCATCTAAAGCAATTGCGGCCGAAATCGTGGATGAGTCTCAATTGCTCACTGCTCAACTGCTCAAACTCAAGCTTGCAGTTGTAAGCACGCGCCAAGCGGAGCTCGTCCGGATGCAACGTCATGGCCTCGTTCGAGTACCCTTTCGGTAGACGGAAGTATAACTCAAATATTCCGCATGAACAATCGCTGTAAGTACCCTAAGTACCGTGGCAGTTCTTTGGACAGCCGGGATCAGAACGGGCCAGGGCGTGTGGCAATTCACAGCGCGCTCAGCCCCGCTTCCTCAGGCTGCTGCTGACATGAATGGCCAGCCTTAGACTCTTCCAAGCCGCTAACAATGCCGGCGAGATCGGGTCTGCGCACATCCACGGTGCCGGGAATCGAAAGCCATTCGAGGATGCTCTCCCGCGCCGCATCGTAGCCGGCCTGGGCAATACCCGTCACCAGGTGGAAATCGGTTCGCTTGAACTTCAATAGGTCCGGATACATATAGATATCGGCGAACTTCGTTCTCAAACTCTTGTAGGAGATACCCGTGTATTCGAGGGTGCGGATCATCACGAGCAGAATGCTAGGCGTATAGACCCGCCGATGGGAGAACGGACTGCAGCGCTTCCAGAAGGCCAGCCAGCCAGACACCTCGTCACCGTAGTCATGAATCGGGTTCAACTCGTGAGGCGGAGAGACGTCCACCCCGATGGTGATGCCATCGTTGCTGAACGTCTTCATGAGGTCGACGGGAACGTTGTTGATGATGCCGCCGTCTACATGCAGCTCGCCATCGTAGACGATCGGCGGAAAAACTCCAGGAGCGCGGGTGGCTGCAAGCACCGCCTTGGCTAGCGGGCCGTGGTTGTGGAGTTTCAGTTCAGACCGGTTTAAGTTTGCCGAAATACAGAAATATGGGAGCCAAAGATCTTCGATCCGGACGACGCCGAAGAGCTTGCGGATGGCTTCACTGAACTTCCGGCCGCTCTTGAAGGCGATG